>DAOWKX010000207.1 GCA_030639705.1 Candidatus Aminicenantota bacterium | reverse complement strand
TCAAGTTAATATCAAATAATTTTTCAGATTGGTATTCCAGAGCAAAAGGGATTATTGAAAATTGTTGTACTGTATGCATATCTGATTGATCAGCGTATTTTTGCATAATGTGAATATTTTTATTTGAAAATTGTAGTATGGATTTCAAAAAAGAATAGCAAGACATTATCCGGGTTTTGAAATCCGCATGCGAGTAATTTTCATTTAGTATCGAGAATCTATTTCTCAATCCAAAGTAGTTGAAACCAAAACGGGCTTCCAAAGCCCAGTTTTCCCATCCTTTTTCTGGTTTGAATCGATCAACAAAGTTACCATAGGGGACACTATCATAGCTGTATATTTCTTTAAGTGTTTTTGATACTTTTGGAAAAAATGTGCTCCACATGTAGTCTCTTAAGGCATGATCGGTATTGGGATTGATCTGAGTTGTGTAAGTAACCGGCTCTCTGTGATAGGACCCGTTTGTTGTATGCAAATCGATAAACAAAACAGGATCCCACTGGTTAAACAATTTTACCAGGGCACGAACTTCCGGAGATTCCAGTTTTAAAAAATCTCGATTCAAATCAAGATGCTGGCCGTTGTATCTCACTCCTGCCATTTCCGGGCCATTGTCTCGTCTGTTATGACCGAGTTTTTCATTCCCGTCAGGATTGAATATAGGTAATATTAGAATGAGTTGATTGTGTAATAGTTCTTCCATTTTGTCATTGGCAAAATCTCTTATTAACATGAGTGTAGCCTCTTTACCTTCAACTTCTCCGGCGTGAATATTGGCATTAATCAATACGACAGGTTTCTGATACAATTTAAATTCTCTGAAGGAGCGAATACCCTGACTACTGATTATCACCAGGGGAATCATCCTCCCTTCAAAAGAATCGGTCAGTTTTGAGATAACGATTTTTCGGGATGCTTTCTGCATATCAAAGAGAAATTGAATGACATCCCGGTAGAGGGATGTTTTCTCGAAA
This sequence comes from Candidatus Aminicenantota bacterium, assembly GCA_030639705.1. Taxonomy (GTDB): domain Bacteria; phylum Acidobacteriota; class Aminicenantia; order UBA2199; family UBA2199; genus CAZOWT01. The sequence continues at coordinate 7,493 of DAOWKX010000207.1, read as the reverse complement.
TTTGAACGTTCGGCCACAGTTAAATATTGATTGGAAAATAATCCAAAGGATAAAATAAAAAACATCAGAAAAAAACAGATTTTTTTCATCTTAAGTTCCTCTTTATTTTTAGTAAAAATATTCCCAATTACATTGAAATCGAAGGTTTATTTTTCGAATGACCAATACTTCTTGATTTTGCCAAATATAACGATATATCGGTTATTATTGTGTATGAAAAGTGTGCAAACCAACAGGATTGAGATATGATATGGATTCGCTGATTTTTTAATCACAGTTTTCCACATTTTTTTGAAAATTTCGTTGAAAATTATGTCTCTGGCAATCCATTAGAATACGGCTTGTTTGATAAATAGGTTCGGGTATTTTTTCAAAAGTGTTTCTATGAGAAATTCTTCTGCCTCAGTTTTTGAACTGAAATCAGTTAATTGGCGAACAATTTTTCTTATCTGAGAAAAATGGATATTGGTGAATATCCTTTTTATTTCAGGAATTGAAATCGGATTCATTGAGAAATCAGTATATCCCATTCCCAATAGCATGAGCGCAGGGAAAGTCTTGCCGGCTATTTCTCCACATACAGTCACTTTTTTTCCGATTCTCGTGATTTCCTTTCTAAGTTTTAATAATACCTTAATCACTGCGGGGTGGAAAGGATTCAGGAGATAGGCGACGGTTCCGTTATTCCGGTCAGCTGCCAGAAGATATTGCATTAAATCATTGGTCCCGATTGAGAAAAAGTCAACTTCATCTTTTAAATATTGAACTATCTCCACCATCCCGGGCACCTCAATCATAATACCCATTTCAATGTCTTTGTTTGGATATTTATTTTCTTTTTTCAGTTCTTCTTTACATTCTTCAATTATTCTCTGTATGGAATAAATCTCTTCGATTTCGGTTATCATGGGGAATAGGATTTTAATATTTCCGCTTTCATTGGCCATTAGAATTGCTTTAATCTGGGTTTTAAAAAGGTGTTTTTCTTTTAACAATAGTCTTACCGCCATATTTCCCAGTGCGGGATTGGGTTCGGTCATTGGCTTATTGTGGAAATGATTTTTATCCCTTCCAATATCAAAGGTACGAATAACAAGTGGATTGGGGAAAACTTTTTGGGCAATATTCTTATATATTAGGTATTGCTGTTTGGTAGATAAAGAAATTTCGTGATCAGAGAATAAAAATTCAGTCCTGTATAATCCAATTCCCTTGGCACCATAGGATTGAACAATATCACTTTCGAATGGAAGCTCAATATTGGCAAGTAAATTAAATGGATGATTGTCTTTTGTTGTGTCTGATAGTTTTATGACTTCCTTCAGCCTTTCCCGATAAACCTGATATTTTTCTTTTTTTATCGAATATTTTGAGATGACAGATTTGGTCGGATTGATATAAATTTCTCCGGTAAGTCCATCGATAATTATCAAATCATCATTGGAAATAACCTCTGTGGCATTGTCGGTATTTAATATTGTTGGTATCTCAAGTGTGCGAGCCAGAATAACACTATGAGATGTCTCACCACCTCCATCCAATATCAGTCCCAGCAGCTTTCCCTTTGATATCAAATTTGCTGCCATGGATGGAGGTAAGTCATCTGCAATAAGAATAACGTTTTCAATATTTGAAATGATATCATTTTTTCCTTTTTTCAGGTTATTCATAAGTCTATTCAATAAATCTGATATATCATTTCTTTTTTCTCTGAATGAAAGGTCTGGAATATTGTTAAAAAAATCGATATATTTTTTTTCTACTTCTTTAATCGCCCATTCGACTTTTACCAGATTTGTGGAAATCAAATTTTTAATATCATTGATTAGATTCGCTTCTTTTAAAAGAAGATATTGGGTTTCAATGATTAATGCAGAATCCTTTCCCATTACCTTTTGCAAATTATTGTATATTTTTTTTAGCTGGGCTCTGGTTTTGGTAATGGCATTATTTAATCTTTTTATTTCATTGCCGATCTCATCTCTATTAATCTTTTCCCTTAAAATTATTTCTTTTTGTGAATTAAAAACCAGGGCTTTCCCGGAGATTATTCCGGATGAAGCCGGTTTTCCCTTAATTTTCTTCATTAAATTTGTTTTCAAAAAGTTCGATGATTTTTTCTACAGCTTTTTTTTCATCCTTTCCTTTGGCGACGATGGTAATATTATTGCCGATAGAGGCGGCCAAGGTTAGAATTCCCAGAAGACTTTTGGCATTGACTTTATCTTCATTATAGATCAGGAATACATCTGAGTTAAAAGTATTGGCCAGATGGGATAATTTTGCTGCTGCTCTGGCATGGAGACCTAATTTATTTGTAATTTCAATTTCTTTTTTGCTCATTTTTTCTTTTCTCCTAAATACTCGCCTAACACATTTATTCCATCAATAGTTCCTTGTTTTATGATTTTTACCAACTCTTTGAAATTCAAATTCTTTTCTTTATAGGTTAAATATTTGAGCATTCCGGGTAGGTTAATTCCCGTAATTACTTCAGTGCTGGAGTTAATATGTTTGAGACAGATGTTTGAGGGGGAACCACCAAACATATCAGTGAAAATAATGATTTGGTTCTTTTTGTTTTTGTTTAAGTAGGCCTCAAGCTTGTTTATTATCACACTCCCATCTTCTTCCCAGTCAAAACACATACAGTCGATATCTATTTTCTTTTCAAGTATTTTTTCAGATACTTTTATTAATTCATTTCCCAGTTTTCCATGAGTGATAACTAAACTTTTAATCATCTAATATTTTATTTCTCCTTTACTCTTTATTATTTCTTTTATGGATATGTTCAATGAATGACTGGCTACCGTTTTTTCTGGAAATAAAAAATTTTACAGCAACTTCAATGAGAGTGGCTAAATTTCTTCCAGGAGCAACGGGCAGTGTAAACATTGGAATATCTTTTCCCAGGATTTTATTATATTGAGTCTCTTCCCCGAGACGGTCATATTTTTTATTAGGGCTCCATTTTTCAAGATCGATCACCAGGTCAAGCTTCTTCTCATTCATTAATGCGCCAACTCCGTATATATCGACAATATTGATTATTCCCAGTCCTCTGACTTCAATCCATTTTTTAATTCTATCGATTGAACGTCCTACGGGTTCGTCATTTGAGTTTAAATAAAATTCTATTAAATCATCTGATATCAATTGATTTCCTTGATTTACCAGTTCTAAGGCAGTCTCGCTCTTTCCGATTCCGGAATCCCCTATAATGAGGGTGCCGATTCCCATAATATCCATTAACACACCATTGACTCTGATCTTTTTTGAAAAATGATGATAGAGAAGTGCTGATATCCTGGAGACCAGTAGCGATGTTCTCAGTTTGGATATTAAAATCGGAGTTTTATACTTTAAAATGTTGGGGATAATTAATTCTTTAATATCTTGGTTTTCCGAAACAAAAACGCCAGCAATTTTTAAGCTAAAAAAATTTTTAAGTCTCTTTTTTCTCTCCTCTTGATTTAATTGACTTAGATATCCAATTTCTGTTTTTCCGAAAATTTGAATTCGATCGATCCCCAGATATTTAAAATAGCCAGCCAATGCAAGACCCGGTTTTTGAGTCCTTGGGTGCTTAACCTGATTGGATATCCACTTTTTGTTGTATATATGGGTGACTTGCAAATTTCCTTGGCTGATTATTTGTTTAATCTCTATTCTCTGATTGTTTTTACTCATCTTTTATTTCGTATTTTTTTATAATATTTATTAATTCCTCAGAGTTGGTGTTTGAAACGAGCTCTTCTATCAATGTATTTGATTTTTTTATCAGTGAGGCAGCGGCCGCTAAAATCTGGAGGTGAATGATAGGGGTGTCATTGGGAGACAGAATGAGAATGACTAGGTGGACCAATTCCTTATCTTTATCATGGTACTGGATTCCTTTTTTTAAAATGGCAATGAATAAAATTGGCTCCTTCAATCCCTTTATTTTAGTATGAGGTACGGCAGCATGATTTCCAATTGATGTGGAACCAAGCTTTTCCCTTTCCAAGAGTTTATTAAGTATTTGCTTATCATTGGTGATCATTTTTTTTTCTTTCAGGTATTGAATAATTTCTTTTAATACAGCTTCAATGTTTGTGTTCAAACAATCATTTTTTATCATATCAGGCTTTAATATGTTATAGAGTTTCACTTTTAATTGGCTTCTATTATGGATATTTCATTATTACGATTGAAGAAAACGACCGAAATTTTATTGGTTTCTGTATTAATAAACATAAAGGCGTTTTCACCACTATCTTTTAAGAAAAAGATCGCTTCTTCTATTGAAAAAGGTTTTTTGGAAAAATTATTTGAAACAGTTATTTTTTGGGGGCCACTATCTGTAGCTGTTCTACGCTTTCTTCCAGAAAAAAAATCCATTCTTATCGCTCTTCTGGTGGTTCTTTTATTATCTTTTTTTAATTTTTCTTTATTTTTTTTAGCCTGTGATTTCAGGATATTTAATGACTTTCGCAATGCTTGTTTCAAGATTTCATTTTTTTCTTCAACATGGTAGATATTTAATTTTGTTTTTACGGTTAATTCAACTTTAGACACAAATTTTTGTTCACTCACAATGACTTCTGCGCTGATTATATCTCCACTTATTTTTTCTATACTTTTCAATTGTTTTTCAGTAAAAGCTTTCAATGCTCCGGTGAATTTTACATTTTTTGAGGTATAATTTATACTCATTTTAGACTCCTTCTAAATTATATTCAGTTCTTCTTTGTGATGAATTGGAAATATTCATTTCATCTCTGTAATTCCGAATCGTGCGCCTTGAAATTTTTATACCAAGGTTTTTCAATTTCAGAGAGATTTCCTGGTCAGAGAGCGGATGATTTTTTGATTCTTCTGATATCACTTTTATCAGTTTATCTTTGATGGTTTCTACAGAATGTTTAAACCCAAATTCTCCCTCAATTCCATATGAAAAAAAACTTTTCAGGCTGAGGAGGCCTTTTTCAGATGCGATGAATTTGTTGTTAACTGATCTGGAAATTGTTGATTCATTATAATTCAATACCATGGCCACATCCTTCATGGTTAACGGTTTCTTCCATTTTTTCCCAAAATCTAAAAAATCTTTTTGATATTCGACCAGGTATTCTGCAATTTTGATAATCATGGATTTTCTAAGTTCGATTCCATCAATAAACAGTTTTGCACTTCTATGCTTTTCTTTTAAGTAGGATTTCGTTTTTTTATCGGTTGTTTTATCCAACATCAGATCATAATATTGTGAGAGGAGTAATCTGGGCATTCCTTCTTCGATATATTTAACGATGTATCTGTCATTTTTCTTCAATAGAAGCAGATCGACTTCTGCATAATCTATATCTTCAAACTCAAAGTTCTTCCCAGGTTTTGGATTAAGTCTTTTTAATTCAGTGAGTAAATTTAATAGTTCTTCTTTTTCAATATTAAGCTGTTTCATTATTTCAAAATATTTTGATTTTGATAGAGCATCTAAATGATTTTCAATGAGAAATTTCAATTTTTCGCTGCCTGGCTGGTTTTGGATTTGTGCCAACAGACATTCCTTCAACGTTTTGGATCCAACTCCCGGTGGGTCAAAGGTTCTGATTATATTTCGCAATCTTTCAATTTCTTCAGGTGTGGTATTGATCGCTGAAGCAATGGATTCTATTGCCATATCCAAATATCCATCTTTGTTTAAATTGTAAATAATATGCTTGGCTATTTCCAGTTCTTTTTTACTGAATACAGACATGGCCTGATTCATTAAATGGTCGGACAGGGTTACTTTTGAAGCAGTAAAAAGCTCGATTGCCCGATTCTTATCTATTTTATCAGGATCTCTTTTAAAGAATCCGTTTTCTTCATATTTATAAAGAAAAGATGAATCCGCTCTTTCCATTTTTTTTTCAAATACATTATTCTCATCTGGTTCAGTGTCCGGTGATGATTCAGACGACTCAATTTCCAACATCGGATTGGCTTCCACTTCGTTTTTTATCTTTTCTTCAAATTCGGCTCTATTGAGTGGTAAAAATTCCAGAAATGAATGGACAACAGGGTTCAAAACCAGATTGGGAGCCGTTTTTAAGTTTAGTTTTATTGACATTTAGTTCCACCTGAATGTTTTACCGAGGTATTCAGCTTTTACTTTCTTATCTGAGATTAAAGTGTTGGAATCTCCCTGAAAAATGATTTCTCCTTTATTAATAATATAAGAACGTTCCGTAATTTTTAATATTTCTCTCACATTATGATCGGTAATAATAATTCCCAGGCCCTTTTCTTTAAAGGATACAATCAGGGTCTGCAGTTCTTTTATCTGAATGGGGTCAATTCCTGCAAATGGTTCATCTAATAAAAGAAAATCAGGTGATAATACCAGTGATCTGGCGATTTCTAATCTTCTCCTTTCACCTCCAGATAACATAAACGCTTTATGATCTTTCAGCTCTGTCAGACCCATTTCCAGAAGAATTTTATTGATAGTGGTTGAGGGCTTGTGATTGTTGATATCAAGAATAGCCTGAATATTTTCTTTAACTGTCAGGCCTTTAAATACGGATGGCTCTTGAGGTAAAAAACTGATTCCTAACCTGGCTCTTATATAGATGGGAAGTTTTGTCATATCTTTTCCATTCAGTAATATTCTTCCTTTGTCAGGTTTATGGATTCCTAAAATCATGTAAAAAGTAGTTGTTTTACCCGCCCCGTTAGGTCCCAATAAACCGATTATTTCTCCCTGCTTCAAGCGGATGGAAATATTATTTACAACTATTCTCTTTTTAAATGATTTACTGATTTCCACACATTCTAATTTTTTCATTTACGATCACTGATTTAATTGAATGAGACTCTATTCTATCATTTCAGGGCAAAACTGTCAATTGGCAACCGTCTCCACCTGATATAATTTAAAAGTATATAAGTCAACCTCCTACCCAATTAATATAAACTAAATATTATTAATTTTCTACACCGGACTCTATCAATCGGGGTAAAATTCTATTGGGTTTATATGATGTTCCTGGGACAATTCTCTTATGATTGAAGTCTGTTGCGGAGTTCATCAATACTCACCTGAGATGTTCCGATTTTTTCAATAACAATTGAAGCTGCTGCATTTGAAAGTAGCACAGCTTCTTTTAGTGTCGCACCTGAAATCAATGCTAATGTTAGCATGGAAACCACTGTATCACCCGCCCCGGTCACATCAAAAACCTCATGGCTAAAGGCTGGGACATGAAAGGTTTTTTTTCCTCTTTCAGAAGCAATAATTCCCTGATTTCCCAGGGTGATTAGGGAGAATTGTGCTTTGAATTTCCTGCGGATGGATTTAACCGCCCAAACAATGTCATCGTATGTAAGCAATTTTTTTTTTGATATTTCTTCAGCTTCTTTAATATTAGGTGTAATGCCATCAATGCTGTGGTAAAGATCAAAGTGAGGGGGTTTGGGGTCAATAATAATTGGGATGTGGAGATTCCTGGCTTTTCTTTTTAACAGGT
>DAOWKX010000179.1 GCA_030639705.1 Candidatus Aminicenantota bacterium | reverse complement strand
ATCAAATCTTTCGCAGGCTGTAGTCGTTATCCCTTTTCACTTTACCCAAAAACGTTTCTCGTTTTTGGGAGCGTCTCATCCCATTTTCGATATTGGCGAGAAATGGGATTCGCAAGCCGTTCAAAGGGAAGCCGACACACCTGCTTGATCTTAATTTTGGGGAAATATCCAAAATTAGGTGGTGGATCTTGGACTTCAGGCACTGTTGATTTATTCTTAAATGAAGTGTAAAATAGTGTCTAATTATGAAGAAAAAAGTCGCAATCATACATGACTGGCTCAATGGAATGAGAGGGGGAGAGAAAGTACTGGAAAACATTCTGGATTTGTTTCCGGATGCGGATATTTTTACTCTGTTTCTGGATGAGAAAAAAATTTCCGACAAAATCATGGCTCATAAAATAACATCTTCCGCTTTAAATAAATACAGGTTTATCCGGAAACACTATCGTTATTTCTTACCCCTTTTCCCCAGCTGTGTGGAATCGTTTGACTTGAGAGATTATGAACTGATCATCAGTAGTTCTCATTGTGTGGCCAAGGGTATCATCCCCCCTCCTGAAGCGGTGCATATCAGTTATATTCATTCCCCCATGAGATATATCTGGGACCAGTATTATATGTACTTTACGGGCATTCGAGGGATTAAGAAATCTATCATAAAGAATCTGGCGTATAAACTACGGGTGTGGGATGTGGCCAGTTCAATGAGAGTTGATAATTTCATTGCCAATTCAAATTTTGTTAAACAGAGAATCTGGAAATACTATCGAAGAGAGGCTTCGGTCATTCATCCACCTGTTGATACAGATTTTTTTCAGCCTGAACTTAATCCAAAAAAGGATTATTTTTTAACCGTATCAGCTCTGGTTCCATATAAAAACAATCAGCTTCTTATAAAGGCCTTCAATCAGTTAGGAGAAAAATTGGTAGTTGTGGGAAAAGGATCTGAAAGAAAAAAATTGCAGAAAATGGCAGGGGGAAAAATCGAATTCAAACAGGATGTGTCCGGTCAAGAACTGAAACGGTTGTATCAGCATGCCCGGGCATATGTGTTTGCCGGTGTGGAGGATTTTGGGATATCTTTTGTCGAAGCTCAGGCCTGTGGAGTCCCGGTAGTGGCCTTTAAAAGAGGGGGAGTTCTCGATATTGTAGGGCATGAGAAGACAGGAATTTTGTTCGGGAATCAGACGGTCAACGATATCATTCTTGCCATCAACCAATTAAAAGAAAGAGAAGGGGATGAGAAGCGGAGATTTAAACCGTCAGAGATAAGAGAAAACAGCTTAAGGTTCTCCACAGATATTTTTAATCAAAAAGTTAAAAAATATTTTTTAGAGATACAATGATTAGAAAAAGAAGAAAACACCTGCTTCAATTGTATTTATTCAGCGATATTATTGCCATTATTATTGGATTCAATTTGACTTTCTGGATAAGATTTTATTCAACACTGATCGGGGCACCCAAAGGCATTCCCCAGTACAGTCAATATTTGCTGGTCATTCCTCTCCTTGTTTTTATTCAGGTTTTATATTTTTCCTATCAGGGCTTTTATGAGATGAAGTTACGGAGAAATAGGCTGGATGATCTTTTTCTTGTGATCGTGAACAATTCAATCTCCTCCTTTATTATCATGTTATTGATGAGTTATTTAAGAAGTTATAAATTTATTAATTTTGAAATCTCTCATTTATATTTAATAATCTATATTCCCCTCAGCACCTTTTTAATTTTTGGACTACGGTTGTTGGTTTTTAAATTTTTTAGAGGTTTTTTCCTGAAGAAAAATGGAATGTCTAAGGTTTTAATCGCCGGTTCAGGGGATATAGCGGTGATGATCGCCGCAAAGCTTAGTAAGTATACTCATTTTGGGATTGAAGTGATCGGGTTTTTAAACCCACAAAAGAAAAAAGGAGTGGTGGGTAATTATGATGATCTGGAAAGAATCGTCAAAAAATATGGGGTCACCGATCTTTTTATTGCCTTGTCATTAAAAGAATATAAATCCATAATGAACCTTATTAAAACGGGAAACAATCTATTCCTGGACATTAAACTGGTGCCTGATATTCTTCAGATTGCCTCAATTAAAGCCGGCATGGAACATATTGAAGGGATTCCGACTATTAATCTGGGTGAGATTCCGATTCATGGATACCGGTTATTTTTTAAAAGAATTTTTGACATCCTATTCAGTTTGGTCGGGATTATACTATTATTCCCAGCTTTTTTTATCATTGGAGTGCTGATTAAAATAGATTCCAGAGGGCCAATATTTTATGTTCAAAAAAGAGTGGGATTGGATGGTACCCGTTTTAAAATAATCAAGTTCAGAACCATGATTCAGAATGCCGAGAAAGAGACCGGAGCAGTTTGGTCTAAACCCGAGGATAAACGAATTACCCGCATGGGTCGTTTTTTAAGAAAATTATCGATTGATGAGTTACCTCAACTGATAAATGTATTAAAGGGTGATATGAGTCTGGTGGGGCCCAGACCGGAAAGACCGGAGTTTGTTGAGAAATTTAAAAATGATATCCCGAAATATATGCTACGCCATCGGGTAAAAACCGGAATCACCGGCTGGGCTCAGGTTCATGGTTTAAGACAAAACACAGCCTTGGATAAGCGGATTGAGTTTGATATCTATTATATTCAGAACTGGACCTTTAAACTTGATCTTGAAATTCTTTGGAGAACTGTTTTGAAGTTTCGATTTATTGATAAAGGAAAACAATGGTAAAACAGAGTTTTCATGAGGTTTTGCAGACTCTGCTATTTCCAGTGGACGACATAAAAGATATGGGCAGCAATAATGCCTGAAGATTTAGACAAACTCAACATTTCTCCAGAATTTCATTCATTTCTGAATAATCTGAGTGTGATTGCCGAACAGGAAGACCGCATCCCTTTTATCGGCCGGGAGAAAGAGATTGAAGCTGTCATGGAGTCTTTGTTACGGAAGTTAAAGAATAATCTTTTGTTAATCGGAAAACCCGGAGTTGGGAAAACCGCCCTCATCACCGAGATCGCCGCCAGAATAAATAAAGGCCAGGTTCCCGGGTTTTTAAAACAGAAGATCATTCTTGAGCTCTCGATGAACACCTTTCTCTATTCCAGAGAATCAACTGAAATTCTGTTTAAGGATTTTGAGAGATTATTTTCGGATATTAAGAAAAACAAAGACAAGATCATTTTTTTTCTCGATGAGATGCAGATGCAGTCGGTCGTAGGAACTGATAGGGGAGATGAATACCGGCAAATTCAGAGTCTCTTGAAGTCCTATCTTTCCAAACGGGGATTGAGCATTATTGCGGCGACCACACCTGAAAATTATTTCAAATATATAAAAAACGATAAACTTCTTTCTCTGAGTTTTTCTCCGGTATTTATAAATGAGCCTTCTGAGAAGGAGATGTTATTCATTTTACGGGGCGTAAAATCATATTTTGAAAAATATTATTCTATCCGGATTAGAGTGGACGTATTTGATAAAATTTATTATCTGGCTCAAAGATTCATTCCCCATCGGGCATTTCCTCACAAGGCCGTTGATTTACTGGATATGGCTTGTTCTAAGTCGTCTTTGAAAGGTAAAGATGAGTTAAGTGAGAATTTTATCTATAGAAGCGTGAGTGATATATCAAAACTTAGACTTGGAATAGTCAAACTGGATCCCGATAAACATTACCGAGGAATATATGATTATTTAAAAAAAAAGGTTGTCAATCAGATGGAGGCTCTTTCTGAGATTTCACGTATCATCAAATTATCTCGGCTGGAAACTGATATTAATGATGCCAGACCGGAAGGGATATTTTTGTTCCTGGGTGCCACGGGTGTGGGAAAGAGTTTTATCGCTCAAAAAGTTGCTGAATATTTGTTTGGGAATGAGAAAAAATTGAGGATCATTGATCTGAAGTATTATAAAAAACCAGGTGATATCCGGAAACTAATCGGGGATTCCAGATCAATTCCCGGAGAATTAGTACAGGAAGTAGAGGATCATCCTTTTTCAGTCGTATTATTTGAAAATATTGCCGAGGCCCATTCCCTGGTTTTGGCTTTTTTAGGTAAAGTTCTCAGCAGAGGATATATCGTTGACCCTTTTGGAAAAAAGCACCATCTTTCAAACATCATATTTATCCTGAATTTAACCCGGATAGGGGAAGAAAAAAAAGGAAGGAAAATCGGGTTTGTCAGATCAGATAAAAAATCAAAAACAATCGTAATACCTTCAAAGATAATGAATGTCCTGGATTGGGTGGATGAGATTATTGAATTTGTCCCCCTTTTAAAAGACCATTTAAAAGAGATTGCCAGGAAAAAAATAAATAATTTAATTAAGGAAATCAGGAAAAAATATAATACTGCCATTGAAATTAATGATAATGTTTTCAATTATATAGCAGCAAAGGCTTTAAAGGATGGCAGTTTTGCCCATTCGGTGGGGAGAATAATCGAAAGAGAGATCAGGATCAGACTCCTGGATCTCATTTCCAAAGGGGATAAAAAAAAGCAAGTAGAGGTCAGTATGGTTTCTCAAAAAATTAATCTAAAAGTCAGGAAGTAACCAGGGATTTGATGACTCGATTATCCGATATAATTTTATTAATATTTAATTTGTTTCAATTTTTTTGATGACTTGTTGCTCTTCATCAATGATAAAATCTTCAAATATAGCCGGAGCTTTTTTCTTGAGGATTTTGAGAATTTTGATGATGATAGTCCGAATTTCCCACTGAGCTTCTGTTCCTCCTCTCAGCTCAAAAATATGTCTCCATTCCCTGAAATTGGCGGTTATCACGATTTCACTTTCCACTGCATTGGGGAGGATAAATCTGGCGTCTTCGTTTTTGATACCCATTTCTTGAAGCTCGCCATATACCTTTTTGGCTCTGCTCATAAAACTTCTGAAAAGGTTTTGTGCCTGTGAATTTTTTTTGATTGAATCCGGCACAATATATCCGAACCGGGATTCGTCTACATATCGCTGAGATTGTTGGGTAAATGAACAAAGACGGTGACGGACCATCTGATGGGTAAAAGATCTGGAGCCGCCTTTGACTCTAAAAGTTGCCTGTGCATGTTCTAAAACAGATATGTGGTCTTTGTTGATAAGCATTTTTAAGAAATCCTTTCCACTGGTTTTTATTTCTTTGTGAAACGATAGATAAGCGGTTCTGCCGGCATTTTCGATTAGTTTCTCTGCTGAAGGTGTAATAGATAAGAGTTCAACGTTAATCATATACCCGCTCCTTAACTTTAATTATGTTCAATCCAGAATATAAATTCAAGTTCATTGAATTATATCATTTATTCATGAAATTCACCATGAAAAAAGAGAAAACCTCATCAATGGGGCAACCGCAAGGGTTGCACCCTACAATTTTCTTATCTTTTTTGTAGGGGTAAGGCTTGCCCTTACCCTTTATT
>DAOWKX010000077.1 GCA_030639705.1 Candidatus Aminicenantota bacterium | reverse complement strand
GTTTTTGGGTAAAGTGAAAAGGGATAACGACTACAGCCTGCGAAAGATTTGATGGTGAATTTTGGACAGATTCTCCACTTGACTGAAGGAATAAATCACTATAAAATAGGTGGATGGAACTGCAAGATTTCAAGAATCAGTTTGATGTGTTGAAAAAAAAGGCCTCGGATTTAAGGGGGTTTCTTTGACATTGAGGGGAAATCACGTCGTTTAGAAGAGATCGAAACCCGGCTGGGGGATTCGGATGTGTGGAATAATCCGAAAAAATCAACTGAGCTCTTAAAAGAAAAAAAACGATTGGAGAGGGACCTGGAAGTCGACCAGCGGTTTAAGAGTGATATTGAAGAGATTGAGACCTATTTTACTCTCCTGGAAGAAGATTCCAGCCTTTTAGATGAGCTCGTGGAAGAGCTCCAATCATTTGCCCGTTTTGTTGAAGATGCGGAAATAAAGAATTATTTAAACGGTTTGCGGGATAGGGATAATGCATTTTTAAGCATTCATCCGGGGGCCGGTGGTACTGAAAGCCAGGATTGGGCGGAAATGTTACTCCGGATGTATCTGCGATTTGGTGAACGAATGGGTTTTCAATGTGAAATTGAGGAGATCCTGGCCGGTGAAGAAGCGGGGATAAAGAGTGTTACCGTACGTTTCCAGGGAGAGTTCGCCTACGGTTATTTAAAACAGGAAATTGGGGTCCACCGGCTGGTACGAATTTCTCCTTTTGATGCCAATAAACGACGCCATACCTCTTTTGCCGCGGTTTTTGTATACCCGGAAGTGGATGAATCCATTGATATCCAGATAGAATCAAAAGATTTAAGGATTGATACTTATAAGGCATCGGGTAAAGGGGGACAGCATGTCAATACCACCGATTCAGCCGTTCGCATCACCCATATTCCCAACAATATTGTTGCCCAGTGTCAGAGTGAGCGCTCCCAGCACCAGAATAGAGAGCGAGCCATGAAGATATTGAAGTCAAAATTGTATGATTTTGAGTTGAGAAACCAGATGAAGGAAAAAGATAAAATGGAAAATGAAAAAGGTGAGATTGCCTGGGGAAATCAAATACGTTCTTATGTGCTCCAACCCTACCATAGTATAAAAGATCATAGAACCAAGTTAGAAAGGGGCGACAGTCAGCGGGTATTGGATGGTGATATTTTTGACTTCATTAAAGAATCACTCAAAGTAAGAAACAAATAGAACCTTTTTTATGGAAAATGAAGGACATCTTAACTCCGGTTTTCGGTGCCGGTGCTCTCTCCCTGATGGTATTTCATCATCTGGATCTGTATCACGGGATTTTTTTTTCTTTTATAGTCCTGGGTTTTGGACTAACCCTGATATTTTATGTTCTGGGATGGTACCGCTGGAGTTATGTTTGTATTGTCTTATCCCTGGTTTTATTACTCACCCTGGTTTTTTTGAAAGAAAAGCATGATTTTAAGATTTTGTCCCAACAACTCATTCCCCAAAATCAATATATTTCTATCGAGGGTATGCTTCTGGATTACCCGGAAGTCAAAAAAGATCACTCCAGCATCATTTTAAAAACAAGAATCCTGGAATACAATCGTAAAAGAATTCCCCGGGAATTTAACATCCGGATTAGGGTAAAGGGTGAACTTCTTCACCTGAGTCGTGGAGATGCGATAGCCATCCAGGCCAAGGTGTTTCCGAATCATTTTAATCAGAATTTTTATCCCTCCCCGTTTAAAAATTATGTCCTGTATAATAACCTGCATTTTAAGGGTTATTGTAAATCTGACCAGCTGGTTCGACTGGTTGAAAAAAGCAACTGGGTGTGGAGAACAATCGGAACCTGGCGAAGCAGTGTCAGACAGGTGATTGAAAAAAAACTGATGAACAAAAACGGGGATCTGGACCGGAAAGGTGTATTTTTAGAAGCCATTCTAATCGGGGAACGGGGGCGGATGACAGAGTCACAAAAAGACTCTTTGCTGAGCTCAGGTATTTTTCATCTGTTTGCCATTTCCGGTGCCCATATCGGAATCATTGCTGTTTTATCCCTGGTATTTTTGAAATTACTGGGGATTTCTTTACGGAATCGGATCATAATCACCCTGATGGTATTGATCCTGTTTCTTGCCCTTTCGGGATTTAAGATATCCGCGCTCCGGGCAGTGATAATGGCAATTTTCATATTAACTGCCAGGCTATTTCACTTCAACATTCACATTTTCAGTATTGTTTCGCTTTCCGGGTTATTCATTTTATTTACAAATCCGGTTGAAATTCTGGATCCCGGATTCATTCTTACCTATATATTGACCATGGCCATTATTATTGGCAGAGAGATTTTTATCCCCTTTTTGAAGCATATTCCCCGGTATGTCAGGGAGTTAATTTCTGCAAATTTTACGGCTTCCCTGGTATCCCTTCCTCTGTCTCTTTATTTCTTCAAGCGGTATTCCTTTGCCGGATTTTTTGCCGGCCTGGTCCTTTTGCCCCTTACGACTGTCATTATCGGATTCGG
The DNA here is from genome assembly GCA_030639705.1 of Candidatus Aminicenantota bacterium. Lineage (GTDB taxonomy): Bacteria > Acidobacteriota > Aminicenantia > UBA2199 > UBA2199 > CAZOWT01. The sequence continues at coordinate 10,520 of DAOWKX010000077.1, read as the reverse complement.
AATGGTTATGCTTATGGTGGCTCCTTTTTCAACCACCCTGGCAACCGGGATACTGCAAATTAACCTGATTCCCCTGAATCTTTTTTTTGCTGTTGTTGATCTTTTTTCCCAAACCATCAATCTGACCATTTTTAGTGCTTCTCCTTCCTTTTTTTGGTTATGCCTCATCCTTTTTTTATTTTACAGCTTAAGATTTCAAAAGAAATTCCGGTTTCAGAAAGTGTTATTATTCATTTTTTTTCTGGGTTCGCTTATTGTCATCTCAGTTCCCCAGCCCATTTATAATCCCGCTCACCTGGAAGTCTATTTTCTCGATGTGGGTCAAGGGGATTCTCAGCTGGTGGTGTTTCCGGGTGGAGAATCACTGTTGATTGACGGGGGAGGCTCTTATTATTCGGATTTTAAGGTGGGGAGGCACCTGGTGTTGCCTTTTATCCTGGAGAAAAGGATAAAAATCAAATGGATTGCGGTTTCTCATTTTCATCCGGATCACTGTCGGGGAATCGTTGAGATTATCAATATCGTCAATCCCGATGAGTTATGGATATCAACCGAGTCAAAAAGAGATGTATGTTTCAAGAGCCTTATGGAGTCTCTGAACAAATCAATAAATGTAAAGCGACTGGCAGCTCCCTTTATAAAAACGATCGCTGGTTGTGAAATAAAATTTTTATCACCGGATAAATTCAGCATCACAGATTTCACCCACAACAATCATTCACAGGTTATCAAAATTTCAGATGGATTCCATTCGTTTCTGTTTACCGGAGATATTGAAATGCCTGTGGAATCATTCCTGGTCCGGGCCAGATGTGATGAGTTAAAGTCAACCGTATTAAAAATACCCCATCATGGTTCAAAGACCTCTTCGACCTCTGATTTCCTGGGCTGTGTGGATCCTGAAGTGGCGGTGTTTTCATTTGCAAAAAACAACCGTTTTCATTTTCCTCACCAAAGTGTTTTAAAAAAACTGAAAATCCACCGGATCAGATGGTTGTCTACGGCAACCCGGGGAGGGATAAAAATCATTTCCATTCCACAGGGTCTTCAGATTGAGGTTTCAAAGTAAGTAAATTCAAGGGATTATCGCTGTCTTATGCCGGTGTTGACTTGATTTTTTCCAGAAATTCCATTATCATATCATAATGAAACCAACAAGGACAAGGGACATATAACCTGGTTAAAAAAATGAAAAAATTATTCATAATGATCATAATTGTCTCGGTTCTTTCCTTACCCGGTATTTCAACCGAAATCATGAAACTATCTGATATAAAACCCGGTATGAAAGGAATCGGAAAAACCATATTCAAAGGGTCAAAGATAGAGACCTTCACGTTTAAAGTACTGGGATTTTTAGAAAAATTTGTGCCCGACAAGGATCTCATCTGGGTGGAATTGGAGTCGCCTGCATTTGAAGGCAGCGGAGTCGTGGCCGGGATGAGTGGAAGCCCATTGTATATTGATGGAAAAATAATCGGGGCGGTTTCCTATGGTTTCAGGTTTTCCAAAAAACCCCTGGCCGGAGTAACCCCGATAGAAGATATCATTAAAACCTCAGAATATAACAACCAGACCTTCACGATTGACATTTCAAATTTCCAGATTGATTTCGGAAAACAGAATGTTAACGCTATTTCAAAAATCATCCAGGCAGAATTAATCAACAGATCAAATTTCAGTCCTGTAAAAGATATTATCCCGATCAAGTTAATTTCTTCTTATAAAGGGATCGATCAGTCGGCTCTCGGTTTACTCAAGCCGATTTTTACCCCGATGGGCAGTTTGAAAATATCCTCTCAGATTAAGGATGAAGGTGTGAAACCCGATTTTTTCAAAATTTCTTCTGCTGATGCAGCAACCATTCCCCTGATAAAAGGTGATTTTGAATACAAGGTGTCCGGAACCGTCACTCATGTGGATGGTAATAAAGTGTATCTGTTTGGACATCCTTTCTTCAATCTGGGATTGGTGAATTTTCCATTACATAGAGGCGAGGTGGTATCTGTAGTTCCTTCATACCAGAGTTCCTTCCGACTCACCAGTTCAAGGCAGATGGTCGGGACGGTTGTGCAGGATCGGTTTTCTGCTGTCCAAGCGGAATTGGGTCGTTCTCCCTATATGATTCCCCTCAAGGTTTTTCTGAAGAACAGGAACAGGAAATTCGAAATTGAAATGGTGAGCCATCCATTGCTCACCCCGGTTTTATCATCCATCTCACTGACCAATATATTTATGTCCGAGTACCAGCAATATGGATTTAATTCCATTAAAGTCAATGGAAAAATTTTTATTGAAAATGAGCGAAATGTCATCATAAGTGATATTTTTAGTGGTTCATCCTCATTTGCGGAGTTTTCAAATCTAATTCTGGCCATCAATTTTTTCCTGATGAATAACAAGGAAAAACCAATAAAAATCCAGAAGATGGATTTTGAAATAACCGGTGCTGAGACAATCAGGAGAACCAATATTGAAAATGTGATAATTAACAAGAATATATATTCTCCCGGTGAGATTATAGATATCCGCCTATTTCTGGGAAATGAACGAGGAAATTACATCAAAGAACAGGTGAAGATTAAAGCCCCGAACCTTAAACCCGGTTCGATTTTTTTCCTCATGGTTGCTGATAAAAATGAGTTGCTTAAATTTGATTCCAAGAATATTAAAACCAACTATTTTCCCACCAAGCTGAATTCGTTAATACGAGCCATAAATAATTTAAGGAAAAATAACCGGATTTATTTTAAAATAACGGTGCCGGCACAGGGATTGTTCATACAGGGATACGAATATTCGAACCTTCCTTTGAGTTTACGCCATGTGTTTATGTTCAATTCCACCTCAATGGGTCAGTCGGAGATCAAATACTCCACCCTGATGGAGTATCAAATGGAAATTCCAGCAGTTGTAAGTGGATTAAAGATTTTTAAATTGCAGATTAAAGAGAGGTGACATGAACAAGAAAAATATATTAATCCTGTTGTTTTTCTCGTTTGCTATATGCTTGAATGCAGTTCAGGTAAAAAAAATTGAAGTAGTGGATTATAAGGATTTTCAAAAGGGAGAGCTGAAAGGCACAAGTATTGACAGCCAGGGCCGTTTGTTCCTGGGCCCTGAGATAAACGACATAAAGGGTCCTGAGAGAGAATATTACCTGTCCCTGGATGTTTCAGGAAACGGTGATATTTATATTGGAACCGGCCATAAGTCAATACTTTTTCGCCTAAATTCAAAGACCAATTCCATTGAGGAGATCTTTCAATCCGATCAACTGGATTTTTACGCATTGCTGGTGAAAGATGAGAATGATATTTATGTGGGATCATCGCCCAATGGAAAGGTATATCATATCGGGAAAAATAAAAAGGCAAAGGTTGTTTTTGATCCGGCTGAAAAATTTATCTGGGATATTAAAGCGGACAAAGATGGAAACATTATCTGTGCCATGGGAAACAGTGGCGCAATCTACAAAATCGAAAAGACCGGCGAGGTCGGTAAAATTTATGATGCCGAGGATTCTCATCTAATCAGTCTCTTTATCACCAGAGAGAATTCGATCCTGACTGGCAGCGGTGATCGTGGAATTTTATACAGGATTGAAAATCGAAAAGTTAAGGTAATACATGATTCTCCGCTTGAAGAAATCCGGGCTATCTGTGAAGATAAAGAAGGCAATATTTTTTTTGCTGCCACCAGAGGAATTGTCAATAAAAAATTAATGGATTCAGAAAACAATGAACTCTTTTTTTCAAAACAGAAGGACCGGGATAAAAAAGAATTAAAAGAGAAGAGTATTCTTTATTGCCTTCATACCAATGGGATCGTCGAACAGATCTGGTCTTCGATGGAAGATTATGTTTATACCATATGTTATGATCAGTACAATGACAGTATTATCGTTGGTACGGGGAATTCCGGCCGTGTTTTCCGGGTAAACAAAGATGGAGGATATTCACTGGTTTTTGAAAGTAATTCTGCCCAGATTTACAAAATCATCACTAACAAAAATGGATTCATCATGATTACCAACAATATGGCCTCCATTGCTTTTATGAAAAATAATTTAAATGATAAAGGATCTTATCTTTCTGAAATATATGATCTTGAAGTTCCATCCAGGCTTGGAAAAATTTACTGGGATCAGGAATTATCGAAGGGAATGAAAGTGGTGTTTTTCGTGAGAACCGGAAACTCAAATATTGCTGATAAAACCTGGTCAGATTGGTCGCCACCCTTTACCGATCCTCAGAATTCAAATATCAATGTGAATGGCTTCAGATATTTTCAGATTAAGGTCATGCTCAACTCGTCCAGTATCGGAGGAACTCCTTATTTAAATAATTTCCGGATATTTTATCTGCAAACAAATTTAAAACCGCTGATAAAGAATATCGAAGTTAAAAAACCGGATTATAAGATACCCAGGCAGAAAATTGATAAAAAAACCCATAATAAAGAGAAATGTTTACTGGCCAGGTGGAATGCCACCGATCCCAATAACGATGAATTGAAATATTCTATTTATATAAGAAAATTGAAGGACAAGAATTGGATTCCTATTAAGAAAAACAGTTCAGATAATAAAATAAAGATTTATACAGAATTGTTTGAAGATGATTTTTATGTCATGAAAGTGATTGCTGATGATTCACTCAGTAATCCACCGTCAACCTCAAAATTGACCTCAATAACCTCAAAACCCTTTGTGGTTGATTCAACCGCACCGGTGCTAACAAATTTAGTGATTGAAAGAACCCGGGTCAAATTCGTGGTATCCGATAAAACATCGCTTGTTTCTGAGGTTTTGTATTCTTATGATGGTGAGCTATGGTATCCCCTGATTCCGGAAGATATGATTAATGATTCTAAATCAGAAATTTTTGCTTTTCAACTGAAAGAAATAATAGCCAAGAAGGTCTTTTTTATCAGGGTTGTTGATGAATTTGGCAATTCCAAAGTATTTCAAAGAGAGCTATAATTCAATGATGTGCCAGGGAAGAACCATTGGATAAGGAAACAAGATGAAAGTACACGAGTATCAGGCCAAACAGGTTTTCAAGAATTATAATATTCCAATACCCGAAGGGGCTGTCACAGAAAATATTGATGAAGTAACCAAAATCGTAGAACTGGTGGGATTTCCCTGCGTCATTAAGGCTCAGGTTTATGCGGGTGGAAGAGGCAAAGCCGGAGGCGTTAAAATCGCAAAAAATCTTAAGGAAGCCAAAAGCGCAGCCAAAGAGATCATCGGTATGAAGTTGATCAGTAAACAGACTGGCCCTGAAGGGAGACGGGTAAGGAAAGTTCTGGTTGAACAGGGTGTAGAGATAAAGAAAGAATTGTATCTGGCCATTATTGTAGACCGGGAAAAAGAAATGCCGGTCATTATCGCTTCACCTGAAGGAGGTATGGAGATCGAGGAGGTTGCGGCAAAGAATCCAGAATTGATCTATAAAGTCCATATCCATCCGGTAATCGGATTTTCCGGATTTCATTTTCGAAAACTGGTCTTTCAACTGGGGTTGAACAAAGGGCAGCAAAAAAATTTCGCCCGGCTTCTGAAAAATCTTTTTAAACTTTTTTTGGAAATGGATGCCTCGCTTGTGGAAATCAACCCATTAATTATTACGGGTAATGATGAAGTGATTGCACTGGATGGAAAGATAGATTTTGATAATAATGCACTCTTCAGGCATTCAAATATCGCTGATATGAGAGATATTTATGAAGAGGACCCGCTTGAGGTTGAAGCATCAAAATATGATCTGAATTACATCAAACTGGATGGGACTATCGGTTGTATGGTCAATGGAGCTGGTTTGGCCATGGCCACAATGGATATCATTAAATATTATGGAGGAGAACCAGCTAATTTTCTGGATGTCGGAGGGGGTACGTCGGAAGACAGGGTAAAAGAAGCCTTTAAGATATTATTGTCCGATTCCAAAGTTAAAACAGTCTTTGTCAACATCTTTGGGGGGATTGTCAGGACTGATTTGGTAGCCAGAGGCATTGTAAATGCATTGAAAGGATCAAATACCAAGATTCCAATTATTATTCGACTGGTCGGCACCAATGAGGAGGCGGGACGAAAAATCATCAGAGACTCAGGCGTAAATTTTATTGTTGAAAACAACCTTCCGGATGCTGCAAAAAAAGCAGTGGAACTTTCAAGAGGAACTTGATATGTCAATTCTGGTTAATAAAGATTCAAGAATTGTGGTTCAGGGTTTCACAGGCAGAGAGGGCAGCTTTCATGCGACCCACATGATCGAATACGGAACCAATATTGTGGCCGGGGTGACGCCCGGTAAAGGAGGATTGAAACATCTTGAACGGCCGGTTTTTAACACTGTTGAAGAAGCGGTTAAAAATGAAGGAGCTGATGTATCGGTTGTTTTTGTTCCGGCTCCCTTTGCCGCAGATGCTGTGCTTGAAGCGGCAACAGCTGGTGTGAAAGTGATCGTATGCATCACCGAGGGGATACCCACACTGGATATGGTCAAGGTGAAGCATTATTTAAAAACCACTGATTCCCGAATGATCGGCCCCAATTGCCCGGGTGTTATTACCCCAGGCGAGTCTAAGGTGGGAATAATGCCGGGAAAAATTCATAAAAAAGGTCATGTGGGTGTGATATCCAGATCCGGCACATTGACCTATGAGGCAGTTTATCAGATATCAAATCTGGGATTGGGACAATCAACTGCAGTTGGTATCGGAGGAGATCCGATTATTGGATCCAATTTTATTGATATTTTAAAGTTATTTGCTCGGGATGATGAAACCCAGGCTGTGGTAATGATTGGTGAGATCGGTGGCACAGCTGAAGAAGATGCTGCCAGGTATATAAAGGAAAACTTCGACAAACCGGTTGTTTCATTTATATCCGGACAGACCGCGCCTCCGGGAAGACGAATGGGGCATGCCGGTGCCATTATTTCTGGAGGGAAAGGCACGGCATCAGAAAAAATAAAAGTTTTAAAGGATAATGGAATCCATGTGGCAGATACTCCCGCGGATATCGGAATAACTGTAAAGAGAATTATTGAGTCATGAGATTTTGAATTCGGGGATTCAGAATTTTTTTAAGATGGTTTTGTGGAAAGAGAAAAAATAGATGAGTAAAAAAGATATTCAGGATCCCTATGATAAAACAGTTGTCGACCCTCTAAAAATAAAACAAAAAATTCAAAAGGGCGCTTCCAAAAGAAAATATAATATTATTTTGACTGTCCTGTCAGGTAAGGAAGCGGATTTTGGAAAAGTTTTTACTTTCAACCAGGACAAAATTTCAATCGGCAGGAATAAAAAAAATGATTTGATGCTGGATGACCCCAGAGTGAGTAAAATGCATTGTCAGATCAATGTGATTTATTCGGATGTACTGGAACAAATCATAATTGAAGATCTGGATTCCACCAATGGTACCTATGTGAATGGCTCAACCGTGAAACAGAGTATTTTGAGACCCGGTGATAAAATCGAAATCGGCGAAACCGTATTGCGTTTCAGTTATAATGATGAAATTGAAGAAAAATATCATTCAAAACTATTTACCTTTGCTTCCACTGATTCGTTAACCGGTTTGTATAACAAAAGATATATCTTAACTGAATTGGACAATCAAATAAAAATGGTAAAGCGCAGTCAGCGGCTGTTCAGTGTCGTTTTGCTGGATATTGATGATTTCAAGAAAATAAATGATTCCTATGGACATCTGGCAGGAGACGAGATTTTAAAGCAGGTTGCCTATACCATCAGACATAATCTGAGAGAGCAGGATATCGCCAGCAGGTTCGGAGGAGAGGAATTTTTAATCTTGCTTCCGGATACATTGCTTGAAGGAGCTTATAAATTATCAAATCGAATCAGGCAGAAGATAGAGGAAATGGAATTGAAATTTCAAAAATACAGTATTAAAACCACTATCAGTGCTGGTATCAGTCAATTCAATCCCGGAACACCCAAGATTGAGAGCCTGATAAGGAGTGCTGATATTGCTCTTTACCGGGCAAAAAAGGAGGGGAAGAATAAAGTTGTCGGCGTATAAAATAATCATATTCTATATTAAGTCATCATAACCTTATGGAGGTGTTGATATGAATCAAAAAGGAAAGATAACCTTTCTTAGTTTTATTGCCATTTTCATCATTGTGTATGGCGGATTCGTGGCCATCAAGCTCCTGGGAGCCGGCTTTGCAGACAAGCAGATTGAGCAGGAAGTGATAGAAAGCCTTGGTGCTACCCGGGGTAGCCATTTTACAGCTGAAATGGGTGAAGAGTTGATCAGAAAAATTCTCCAGAAGAAAAATGTTATTTTTGATAAAGATGATGAGGATGTTGTAAATGTCAACCTTAATCATAAAAAGGGCACCATCGAATTTTATTATAGATATGAAGTGGAGGTTGACCTGATACTTTTTAAAAAAAGAAGAGTTGTAGAAGTAAGGAATGAAGTTTCAGCCTATGCTTAGTGAAAACAGAGATCTCTTTCATATTAAACTTTTTACCGGATTCCTGGTTACAGTTATCTTTATCCTTATTTTAAAAGAACTGAAGACTGTATTTCTTCCGCTTTTTATGGCTCTTTTACTCTATTTTTTGTTTAACGGTGTTGTCAAAAAGTTGTTGTCCTCCTGGATTTTATCAAAAATTCTCCCTTTAAGACTCAAAAAGATACTGGTTCTGTTTTTTTTATTGATTTTTATTTTTATCATTTTCTATTTTTTAGGGGCACTGGTTTTTGCCATAGCGTCTTCTTTCATAAAAAAATTTCCTGCCTACAGTGATAAAATTGTAAGTCTTATTGAAAATTTTTCTGAATTGATAAAGGTTCCCATCAGTGATGTCAATCATTATATTGAAAACATTGACTGGACCAAATCCATCAATACCATTACTGCTGTTGTTTCTTCAACCTTTGGTAGCTTTGCCTCATTTATGGGCAATGTGGTGCTAATCATCATATTCTTGATGTTTATGCTGGCCGGGAGACAGTCAATGGTCATCAGAATAAACAATGCCTTTAGTGAGAGCAAAGCAGATAAGATTATTTTTATTTTAAATTCTATCGAAGATCAGGTCCAGCATTATCTGTTGATAAAAACCTCAATCAGTTTATTAACAGCGGTTGTAAGCGGAATTATCCTTTTCACGGGCCGCTTTGATTTTGTTCTTTTTTCTGTTTTTCTTATCTTTGTGCTCAATTTTATCCCCAATTTCGGTTCTATGGTGGCGACTGCATTTCCGATCGTCATTGGCATCATCAACTATGGATTTTCGGTTCGCGTACTGATAGTTGCCCTGGCTTTGATGTTAACTCAGATGATTATCGGAAACGTCATTGAACCGTCTATCACCGGTAAGAATCTTAACCTTTCTCCCATTGTAATTCTGGTTTCTTTGATTTTCTGGGGTTGGATATGGGGAATAACCGGAATGATATTGGCGGTTCCCTTGACTTCGGCAATCAAAATAATATTCGAACACATCGATTCTCTGAAGCCGATTGCCAGTTTAATCAGCGCCGAATAAAACAAGAAATCCAGGTTAATAGATAATTTCCACTGTATTTTCACCGATGAACTTTTCCAGCTCTTTTTTCATGGCCAGGGTGGGTTTTAATCCCGTTTGCTCATCTGATTTGACAATGGTACGGTAACCATCTGCGCGATTGATTACAATAAGATAGGGAGTTGTATCCTTATTTCTATCGATTAAGGTGTTCAGTTTTTCGTTAAAGGATTTACTTAATTGCTGGTACTCAATTTTAATGATAATTTTCCTGGCCTTTTTCCTTAAAAAAACGTCCAGTTCAATAAGATTTTCCAGATAGATGTTTATTTCCTGGTCATCCCTCATTGGCAATCGGCCTTCTAAAAAATAAGGAAAATCCAGCTTAATGTCTTTTTTCAGGTCTTCCCATTTATCTTTGAAGGTTAAGACTTTGATTCTTCCGGTTAAATCTTCAAAATACAGCTCACCGTAAAAATCTCCCTTTTTTGATTTTCTTTGTTTGTACTGGGTGATAACACCCCCCAGTTTCACCACTTCATTGCTGAACTCCTTTGCTTCTATCCGGGATATGGTGGTGTTGGATACTTTTTTTATTTCTTTTTTGTATTTTTCAACCGGGTTGTGGCTGATATAGATTCCGGTAATTTCTTTTTCTCCCTGAATGATCACATTTTCGTCCCATTCTGGTTTTTCAAGGCTTTCCCGGGGGATAATTATACCTGTACTGGATTCTTCTTTTGAAAACAGTGACATTTGATTTTGATTTCTGTTTTTCTCGATGACAGCTGCCTGCTTGATAACATACTCGACGTTCTCGAAAAGGGCTCGGCGGCTTATTTTAAAGCTATCCATCGCACCGGATTTTATCAGGCTTTCAATGACCCCCTTGTTTACCTTGGTTAGATCTATTTGGGTGATAAAATCCGAATAATTTTCAAACTCACCATGTTCCTGACGGGCCTTCAGAATACTTTTTATTGCTGCCTCGCCCACAT
>DAOWKX010000188.1 GCA_030639705.1 Candidatus Aminicenantota bacterium | reverse complement strand
GAACGGCTTGCGAATCCCATTTCTCGCCAATATCGAAAATGGGATGAGACGCTCCCAAAAACGAGAAACGTTTTTGGGTAAAGTGAAAAGGGATAGCGACTACAGCCTGCGAAAGATTTGATGGTGAATTAAGGATAACGCAGTAGACAAGAGTATATTTGCCATTGCAGTAGATTGCTTGTGAGAAATGGGGGTTAATGTCTAAAATGCCTCATCCCGGTAAACAGGAGTGAAATATTGAGTTTTTCTGCGGTTTTGATCACTTCTTCATCTCGAATGGATCCTCCGGGTTCAACCACAACAGTGATTTCATGTTTTGCCGCAATTTTTAGGGAGTCAGCAAAGGGAAAAAAGGCATCGGATAGAAGAACACCCCCCCCGGTGGATACTTGACTCTTTCGAATTGCAATATCTACTGCATCCACGCGGCTCATCTGGCCTGCTCCTACGCCGATCAACATTTGATCTTTAACCAGAATGATTCCATTGGATTTTACATATTTAATTAATTTCCATCCGAATGCGACATCATCTTTTTCATTTTTCTTCAGGGAGCGGGATGTTTTTAATTCAAACTGATTGACGTCTTTTGATTGAATATCTTTTTGTTGCAGAAGAAAGCCTCCCGGGATTGTTTTAATATCTGTGTCCTCGAAATACCCCGGTTTCATTTTTATGATTCTGAGGTTTTTCTTTTTTTTAAGTCTGTTCAGTGCCTCCTCGGAGAAATCCGGTGCAATGATGGCTTCAAAAAAAATATTTCCTAACTCCTCGGCTGTCTCTTTTTGCAGCGGTTTGTTAAATCCGACAATTCCACCAAAGGCAGATTTGGAATCAGCTGAAAAAGCATTTTTAAAGGCCTCTGGCTGGGAAATACCCAGTGCAGCACCACAGGGATTTTGATGTTTGACAATCAGGGAAAAATTCCCATCATTCATGAACTGATTGAGTACTTCATATACCATGGATAGATCCAGGATATTGTTAAAGGAGAGTTCCTTACCCTGGATTTTTTCGAAATTCGCCAGTGAGCTGTTTTTGTCAGATATATACATGGCCGCCTGTTGATGAGGATTTTCACCATATCTCAGATCAAGGTTTTTTCGGCCGGCTCTGGTGTAATAGTCAGGGAATAGGGTTTGCCCTTCATGGAGGTAGCGGGCAATAAGAGAATCATAAAGAGAACAATAGGCAAAGGTTTTCTGGGCAAGTTTTTTTCTAAGGTCCAGGGGTATATCACCCTTAGTGATAAGTTGTTCGACTATGGGAAGGTAATCGCGATTATCAAAGATAACGATGGTATTTTCAAAATTTTTTGCCGCGGCCCTGACCATGGACGGGCCCCCAATATCAATATTTTCTACCATATAATCGATTCCCTTGTCTCTCTGTGTTAAGGCTTCTTCAAAAGGATAAAAATTGACAATCACCAGGTCAATTTTGGAAGTGTCCAGTTGTTTAAGCTGTTCCAGGTGTTTCTGGCTTTTTTTGGCCAGAATGGGTCCGAATATCATTGGATGGAGTGTTTTTACCCGTCCATCGAGTATCTCAGGAAATTGGGTTAAATCAGATACTTCAATGACATCAATATCGTGTTCTTTTATATGGGTTGCTGTTCCCCCGGTTGAGATTATTTGCCACCCGTTATCCCTTAATTTTTTTGCGACTTCTTCGATCCCTTCCTTATGATAGACACTTATTAAGGCTAATTTCATATTTACTCCTTATTTATTCAGGCTTGAAATATTTTATCTGGTTTTAACAGAATGTTTTTCTTATTATAATAAGGATATTGTATCGACTGGATATTTAAAAATCAAGCCTGTTGAAAACGGATATTTTTTTATTATGGTCTTGAAAAAAAATGAAAAATATACTTGACATATATAGTGGTATTCTGTATAATAGACGCAATATGTAGTTAAGGGGAGGAAAAAAATGACCCAGAAAAGATGGTTTTTGATAACTATGTCCTTGTCAATGGTTGTGGTGGTTTTATTATGGATAATGATAAATATGTCTTTGAAAAATGGGGATCAAGTAAAAAATATCGAAAAATTAACCTCTCAGCAAAATGAAATAAAAGAGAAAATTGAAGGCCAGAGTAAAGAACTGAAAATGTTAGATTTTTTAAAATACAGGGATACTGTGGTTCGAAAAAAATATCCTGTATTTTCAAAAATCGTTGATGTGGTTTATAACAAAAGCAAGGAATATGGCTTCAGTCCAAATTTAATACTCAGCCTGATTCAGATTGAGAGTAATTTTAAACCCCAGGCTGTTTCATCCAGAGGCGCATATGGTTTAATGCAGGTAAATTATATGGTTTGGAAAGATGAACTTGATATCAATAGTACTCAAATTTTTGATATTGAATATAATATCGATCTGGGATTACGGATTTTAAAGCGTTATCATAAAGAAGCTGGAGGTGATTTACTTAGAACCTTGCATCTTTATAATAATGGTTACCTTCACAACAATCAGAAATATAAACATAAAGTGGTTGCCTCTGTTTTTTATTAATTTTTAAAAGTATCTCAAGTTTTTTATATAAAAGACAGGAAAATAAGAGCATTTTATTTTATAATGAGAGTAATGAAAAAAGTCATTGCTCTGCTAACTGATTTCGGGTATTCAGATTATTATACCGGAGTGTTAAAAGGGGTAATTAAAAAAATTAATCCTGATATTGATGTTCTGGATATTTCCCATGGGATTCCTTCTTTTGACCTTCTCCCGGCAGCTTTTGTGATCGATAAAAACTTTAGGTTTTTTCCCCGGTCAACCGTTTTTCTGGTGGTAGTAGATCCCGGAGTGGGCTCTGACAGAAAAATCCTTCTTATTACCCACGCAGGCTATTCGTTCATCGCACCTGATAATGGCGTATTAACTCCGATATTAAATCAACCGAAAAAAATAGTTCGAACACTGAAGGGAGACCGATTTTTTTTAATTCCGGGCAAAATCCGTGAAAAACAGGTGTCAACATTTGAGGCCAGGGATAAAATGGCACCGGTGGCTGCTTACTTATCCTCCGGAGTTGATCCGGAAGAGCTGTCTATAATCACATCAAAATTTGTACTCCTAAAGGGATATTCACCGATTCCAGAAGTGAACGGGATTAAAGGCGGGATTGTATATAGCGATAAATTTGGAAATCTGGTAAGCAATATATCCGGAAATTTGCTATTTACCGCATTGAATAAATCAGGACTGTCCCGATTTAAAGTTATGATTCATGGAAATGAGATTAATGATTTTTATCAGACTTATATGGATGGGAGCCGGAAGCCATTTATTCTAATCGGTAGTCATGGAAATATTGAAATTGCAGTAAATAAGGGATCTGCAACTCAGTTATTGGATATCAGCGTCGGGCAGCCGTTGGAAATCAGATTTTACTGATTAAATCCATGGAGTGTGTTTCATTATGATACACTCAGATTTAACCTGAAAATCATTGTTAATCCAGAGATATCCATAATATCCGGATTAACGTGTCATATAACGATACACTTTAAAAAGTCTTTATAGCCTGAATAATAAACGATTGGAATTATTCCCGGATAAATTGTTTCGTTTCGAAACAAATCTTCTCACGGAAACCATTGACAATACCCTGGAAATGCTTTGATAACGGTCATTTTATCATTTTATCAACCTGGTATGGTTATTGCTATTAAAAGCGTAACAGTGTTTTTACTTACACTTTTTCCGATTGCGCTGCCTTTTATGAAGGGCGGTAGCCTGGACAAAATTAGAAATCTGTTTTCAAAT
>DAOWKX010000203.1 GCA_030639705.1 Candidatus Aminicenantota bacterium | reverse complement strand
GGAAGCTCCGGGCAAAGGGATTATCCCGGCAGGCATCCAGGATCAGTATGTTCAATTTATTCCCTGCCGCCTCCATCTTTCCCAGAATAAAATTGGCATCAACTGCCTTGAACTTGATCTCATCTTCTGCCAGAATTTTTGAATCCACCGGTATCAGGTAGTTCACCCCGTCGACCTGCATCCCGTGACCGGCATAATAAAAAAGCCCGATACCGCCCCGGCTGATTTTCTTCCCGAACCTACGGATGGCTGTTTCCATCAGCTGGTGGCCGGCATTTCTATATAAACTGACTTCAAAACCACAATCCTCGAGTAGATCAGCCATATCCTGGGCATCATGAACCGGATTTTTCAGCGAGGCGGTCTGGTAAGCCCCGTTGCCAATCACCAGGGCATGACGTTCTGAACTCCCGGATTGGACCAATTCCACTCCGCGCCGACTTTGTTCAAGCGGACTGCCGGTCTGGTCTTTATCTCCGGACTGGCCGCAGGCAGCCCAAAAAACCAGTAAAAACACCAGGGGAAATACTCTACGGATGGTTTTTGGCATGACCCGACACTCCTTGTTCTGTGATCGAACTCTATTCCATTTTAAAAAAGTAAAAACAAAATGTCAATTGCAGAACGGAACCGGTAACCTCTGAGGATCAAAAATCCCGGTGTTCGGTTCTTTTTATTATTTCAGCCTGTAATTCAGTACTCAAATCCACAAAATAATCACTGTACCCTGCCACCCGGATAATCAAATTACGGTATTTACCAGGGTTTTTTTGAGCAGCTTTCAGGGTGGCAGCTGTCACCACATTAAATTGAACATGGTGTCCATCCATCCTGAAATAACTTCGGATCAAACGAATTAACTTCCCGATCCCCTTCTCATCTGAAAGCAACTGGGGAGTAAATTTCATATTCAATAAGGTACCACCGGTTCGGATATGGTCTATTTTACCGGCGGATTTCATGACCCCGGGAGGACCCTTTAAATCGGCACCCTGAACCGGAGAAATGCCTTCTGATAGCGGTTCACCCGCTTTTCGTCCATCCGGTAAGGCATTGATAACACTACCAAAATAGACATGTACTGTGGTGGGAAGAAGATTGATTCTGAAATGCCCGTTTTTGGTGGTTGGCCTCCCGTCGACAAACTGATAGTAGGCTTCAAAAATCGATTTCATGATATCATCTGCATAATCATCATCATTCCCGTACTTGGGGGTCTCATGTATCAACCAATGACGCAATTTTTTACAGCCTTCAAAATTTTTTTTCAGTGCCTTTAGCATCTCTTTAAGCGTAACCCTTTTCCGATCAAACACATTATACTTGAGCGAAGCCAGGGAGTCGGTAACAGAACCTAACCCCACACCTTGAATATATAAAGTATTGTACCGGGCACCACCGGCATTGTAATCACAGCCCTTTTCAATACAATCATCGATAAGCAAGGAAAGAAAGGGAACCGGCATATATTTGGAATACAGACGTTCAATAATCCTATTACCCTTGATTTTGACGTCTATAAAATAACTCAGCTGTCTTTTAAAAGCAGCGAAAAGATCATTAAAAATGGCAAAGGATTCAGGATTTCCGGTTTCAATCCCCACTTTTTCCCCGCTTCGCGGATCAATTCCATTGTTCAGGGTGATTTCCAGAACTTTGGGCAGATTGAAATATCCGGTCAGGATATAGGCTTCATGACCAAAAGCGCCTGATTCCACACAACCACTGGCACCACCATTCCGTGCATCCTGAACCGATTTCCCCTGCCTCACCAGTTCCTGAATAATGGCATCGGTATTAAAGATCGATGGCTGGCCAAAACCGGTTTTGATAATCTCGAGTGCCCGTTTAATCAATAAATCAGGATTCTTTTTGCTCACCTGAATCATTGAACTGGGCTGAAGAATCCGCATCTCCTGAACAACATCAAGGATCAGGTAGGTTAATTCATTCACAGCATCAGAGCCATCCCATGTGAGCCCCCCCAGATTAATGAGACAAAAATCAGTATAGGTATTGCTCTCCCGAGCAGTCACACCCACTTTTGGGGGAGCGGGATGATTGTTAAATTTCACCCAGAAGGCCTGGAGTAATTCCCGGGCCCGTTCTCTGGTCAATACGCCCTTCTTGGTATCCTCCAGATAAAAAGGATAGAGGTGTTGGTCGAGTCGCCCCGGATTAAAAGAATCCCAGGGATTCAATTCAGTGATGACACCAACATGAACGAACCAGTAATACTGAAGCGCTTCCCAGAAACTCCGGGGAGCTTCTGCCGGTACTCTGTTGCAAATTTCAGACATCTGTTCCAGTTCTTTTTTTCGCAGTCTGTCCGTCTCCATCCCGGATAACCGTAGCAGTTCACTGGCATGCCGCTTGGCAAACCGTATCAGGGCATCGGCGGAAATTCCCATGGCCCTGAGCTCTTCCCTTTTATCAAACGCCAGCAGGTCATCTTCAAAATCCAGGTTCTCAATACAGGCGCCTATCTCTTCTTTCAGGTCATTGAATCCTTTTTTATAAATTTTTTTTCCCAGGACAGTATGGCCCGGGGCCCGCTGCTCCTGAAATTCTGTAAACACGCCGGCATGGTAAGCGGATTTCCAGGCTTCATCCATTTCACTAAAAATCTTTTCCCGAATCGAACGGCCTTTCCAGAAAGGGATGATATTTTCTTTATAGATTTTTCGGGTTTTGAAATCGACCTGGAAGGGAATTTTCTCTCTGGAATGTAAAATATCCAGCTCTTTATCACTGTGGATGCAGATCTCCGGGTAGGTGGGCGTAGCCTTGGGTGCCGGGCCCCGCTCTCCCACGATCAATTCCCCTTCGTTAATACAAATCTGTTTATGTTTCAATATATAGTTGAAGGCCATGGCCCTCTGAATGGGAATGGAAAAGTGATCTATTTTCCCGTTTCTGTAGAAATCGGTTAATAACTCCGCACGTTCAGCTGATAAAGAGGGGCTGGATTCCAGGCTCTGTTGCCTCAAGCTTTCAATGCGCTTATTCATTGCTTTCTCCATGATTTACCCTGAATCCCCGGGATTCAAAATGGTGTTTAATCTCCTCCAGCAATTGAGGCGGCAATGGTTCAGGTATCGCCTTCATCCGGTTGATGATGTTCAATCGCTGATATTTTTTTTGGGCAAACTGGTGATAGGGTAAGAGATCTATATCCCGGGTATGATGCAGGCTGGCGATAAATTGAGAGATCTGTTCCACATTTTTCTTCGAACCGGTGATCTCCGGAATGATCGGAAAACGAATTATTATTTTCTTTGCCCTGCCATCAAGTTTTTTTAAATTGGATATTATAAGCCGGTTGTCCATACCCGTATACTTCGCATGAAGCTCAGGATCCAAAAATTTTAAATCATATAAAAACAGGTCAACCATATCAATAATTGATTCAATTATATCATAGGGGGCATAACCGGATGTATCCACGGCGGTATGAATCCCGCTTTTTTGACAGAAGAATAATAATGCCTTTAAAAAATCAGGCTGCATCAGAGGCTCGCCGCCGGAAAAAGTAACTCCGCCGCCTGATTCATCGAAAAAAAGGACTTCCCCGGTTATCTCATCCATGACTGATTTAACTGTTTTTTCTTCACCAATTATCCTGTACTGCTGTCCTGATTTGTCTCCAGGCTCTATCAAGATTTTTTCGATTTCCGGGCGCAGTCCCTCAGGATTATGACACCACCAACATCTGAGCGGACACCCCTTAAAAAAAACCGTGGACCGGATTCCGGGCCCGTCATGAATGGCATACCGTTTGATATCAAAAATTATTCCT
The DNA here is from genome assembly GCA_030639705.1 of Candidatus Aminicenantota bacterium. GTDB lineage: Bacteria > Acidobacteriota > Aminicenantia > UBA2199 > UBA2199 > CAZOWT01. The sequence goes on along the minus strand of DAOWKX010000203.1, from coordinate 1,736 downwards.
TTTACATTGGCATATTCCGATTCTGTCTTTTTCTCAATTAAGGACGGGAGGTTATTCTTTTTTTTCATATCCGATTCAATGACCTGTTTACTGCCATTTATCAAAAAATATTATAAAACATTGAGCCCACAAAGCAATACCAATAATAAAAAAAATTTTTTAACCACTCCATTGGTTAGATTCTATCGCATCCACTTTAATAATCTGGTAAAATAGCTATAATGCAAAAAAAAAGCAGATTCGGTTTACTTCTCTTTCTTATCATAACCTTATTAATTTTTGATATTCTCGGGTATATGATCATCGAAAGAGTGTCCCTCCTCGATGCCTTATACATGACCATCATCAGCATTACCACTGTGGGGTTTAAAGAGGTTTTTCCTCTCAGCACCGGGGGAAAAATTTTCACCATTTTTGTCATTATCACGGGTATCGGATTCTTCTTCTATATTGGCGTGTCCATTGCAGAAAAAAGCATCGAGGAGAGATTCAGAAAAATTTTTGGGAGAAGAAAGATGAAAACGTTGGCCAAAATGAGAGACCATATTATTATTGCCGGATTCGGCCGTATGGGTAAAATAGTGGCTTCTGAACTGGATAATGAAAAACTCAACTTTGTTATTGTGGAGAACAACCCGGAGCGTTTTGCCAGGGCAGAAGAGCTGGGCTACCATGTTCTTCTGGCAGATGCCACTTCTGAGGAAACCCTGGAACTGGCGGGCATAAAAAAATCAAGGATCTATATTGCCCTTCTGTCCTCGGACGCAGAAAACCTGTTTACGGTACTAACTGCCAGGGAATTAAATCCCTCCATCCTGATTATTGCCAGATGTTTTGAATTGCAAAATGAAAAAAAATTGTCCAAATCCGGTGCCAACCGGGTGGTAAGTCCCCATCAGTTATCATCAAGACGGATCGTGAACACGGTTTTAAAACCGAATGTGGTCAACCTGATCGACCTGGTTTCCCAATCTCAGGATTTATCACTCTCACTGGAAGAAATTACCATCGGAGAAGATTCGGAATTCATCGGAAAAAGCATCAGGGATTCCGGAATAAAAAAACGATATAACGCAATGGTGGTTGCGGTGAAAAGAAAGGACAATCTCTTTTTTGTTCCGTCCGCAGACCTGGTACTGGTCCCGGATGACATCCTCATCCTCATCGGAGACAAATCCAAAATAACAAAGATATCCTGAAAAGAAACGACTGATATGGCAATGGCCGAATTAAAAGATATCATTGAACATCTTCAGCCCCGTATAAATAGTCATAACCCAAACGTCCACCAAAAAATCGCTGTCTTTGATCTGGACAATACATTGCTGATCGGCGATATCGGAGATGCGGTATTCGCACAGCTAAAAAAATATGAATCCGAACAGTTATTAACCATTCAGCAGAAACCCATGCCCCTTGAATGGCAGGAATACCGACATTTAATCCATAAAGGGAAACAAGAGAAAGCCTACAAGAGGGTGGTAACCTGTATGGCCGGATTGCCATTAAACACCCTGTTGCAAACCACCCGAAACATAATCCACTCTACTTCAAATAATATTCATATAAACGGAGATACTGTTCCTGTTCCCACTGTCAATCCCACCTTGTATTCTTTGATCCGATATTTAAAAAAAAAGGGATTCAGGATTTTTATCATATCCGCCAGTAATCATTATTCGGTCCGGATGATTGCCAGAGAATTATTTGATCTCCCGGAAACAAGTGCCTTTGGG
>DAOWKX010000256.1 GCA_030639705.1 Candidatus Aminicenantota bacterium | reverse complement strand
GGATCGGTATGTTCATCGATTATTCCCTGAAGCTTCTGGTTGAGTTTATCCCTTTCGGATAATAATTCATCGAGTTCAACCTGACCCAGTACAGATCTCAGGGTAGTCTGGGACAACTGCGAGGTTGCGTAAATGTGATCCTGAACCTCTATCACTGCCTTATTTGGATTCAGAACCCGGCAATACACCACTGCATTCACTTTGACTGAGACGTTATCTCTGGTGATTACATCCTGGGGAGGGACATCTAAAACAATTAATCTTAAGCTCACCTTTACCATTTTATCAATGGGATACAGGACAATGATCAGCCCGGGTCCTTTTGGTTTATCAAGCACTCGACCCAGTCTAAAAATGACTCCCCTTTCGTATTCTTTCAATACTTTTACCCAGTTTAAAATAAGCATTAAAATGATTACAATAATGGTGATTGATATGGTTGGCATAATGTCCTCCTATTCTTTTTCTTGATTATATAAACCCTTTACCTTTAAGGTAAATTGCTTCATGGATAAAATATTTACTCTGGACCCGGCCGGGATTTTTTCGTCAGAAACTGCATTCCACCATTCACCGTGAATAAATACCTTTCCGGAATGGCTATCGATATCGCTTTTGGCTATACCGGTTTCTCCGGTTAGGCCTTCCTGGCCGGTCTCTGTTCTCTGGCTCATGGCTTTATATACTTTAAAGGTTAAAAATAGAATTACTAAACCAAAACATAAGGAAAATGTAAGTATGATTGACATGGTTGGCCTCATTTCTGGAATGGGTGCATTGATTAATATGATTGAACCCAATAAAAATGATATGACTCCTCCGATTCCTAACACCCCGAAACCCTGAACCTTGATTTCTGCAATAAAAAAACCAATGGAAAGTAAAATCAGTAATAGTCCGACATAGTTTATCGGTAGAATCTGGAAGGCCAAAAATGCCAGGAGAAGTGAAATCCCCCCCAGAACACCGGGGATTATTATTCCTGGATGGGTAAATTCCAGATACAGACCAATGAGACCGAATATCAAAAGGAAATAGGCCAGGTTTGGGTTGGTGATGGTCTTTAAAAATTTTTGTCTGCCGCTCATTGGGATGTCAGTGATGGGTTTTCCCCGAAGTTTGAGCGTTATTTTTTCCCCATCCATCATGGTTATTTCTTTACCTTCCAGTTGTGCGATTAAGTCCTCTATATCTTCGGCAATATATTCGATGAGGTTGTTATTGAAACATTCTTCTGCGGTGTATGATTTACTTTCTCTCACTGCTTTTTCAGATAGTTCTAAATTTCTTTTTTTGCTTTTGGCCAGGGATTTGGCATAAGAGGCTGCATCATTGGTAATCTTTTTTTTCATGGTTTCTTCGATTTTCTGACCGGTTATGGCAACCGGACTGGCAGCTCCCATATTGGTTCCCGGGGCCATGGATGCAATATCAGCGGCAATGGTAATAAAAAACCCGGCTGAGGCTGCCCGGGCTCCTTTCGGGGAAACATAGACAGCAACCGGAGCCGGAGCATTCATGATGCTTTTAATAATGGTTCGCATGGAGGTATCAAGTCCGCCTGGGGTATCAATCTCAATGATAATCAGGCTCAGGTCTTCCATGATTTTCAATTTTTCGAAATTGTCAATGATGTATTCTTCGGTGATGGAGTCGATAGGACCGTTTATGTTGAGTTTAACAATACTTGAAGACAGTGAGAAGGGCACCAGAGTAATCAGAAAAAGAAGAATTGGAACTTTATTCATCATAAAATATTATAATTTAAGTTATTCTAAAAAGCAACTGACAAACATCGATCAATACGTAAATTCAAGGGATGTTTCCGAAATATTGCTTCTTCAAGCCCGAACAGGGATTTTATAAAAAAATTTTCAGAATAAAATTTTGGCCCAATACTTTAAAAAAAGAAAAAATTATTGTATTATATATATGTATAAATCAATAATTTATGGAGGTCAGAATGAAAAATAATAATTGTTTTCAGATTCGGCGGTTATTATTTACTTTATTTATCGGATTGTCATTGTTATTTCTAACTATTACAGTCAATAGCCAGTCGGTATCAAAGTCCGACACAACCATTTCGAAAATAGATAGAATTAAAACGGCAGGGAAACTTGTTATGGGGACCAGTCCTGATTATCCTCCATATGAGTTTCATCTCCTGAATGATCAAGAAGGAGACATTGTTGGGGTTGACATTGATATTGCCAAAGAAATCGCTAAAGAATTGGGCGTGAAACTCGAAATTAAAAATATTGTCTTTCATAAGTTATTTGATGTTCTCAACTCGGATGAGGTTGATCTGGTGATTGCAGGCCTGGCTCCTTCGGAAAGACGGCGTAAGCTGGTTGATTTTTCAGATATTTATTATCAGGCCATCCAAAATATGCTGATAAGAGCCGAAGATGCAGAAAAAATCGTGTATTTAAGAGATCTGAGAGGGAAAGTAGTGGGGACCCAGAAGGGTTCTATTCAGCAGGATATGGCTCAGAAGCAGATCATCGGGGCTGAATTTCAAATGAAAGACACGATAAATGAGCTCATAGAAGATTTGAAGAGTAAAAAGATAGATGCTGCCATACTGGAGAAACCCGTTGCCGAATCTTTTGTAATGAGAAACAAGGATCTCATGAATATAGAATGTCATTCAGGGGCATATGATGCCCTGTTGGGCTCGGCTATTGCAGTTAAAAAGGGTAACAATGAATTTTTAAAAGAGATTAACCGGATCCTTCAGGAATTAAAAGAAAAGGATAAAATCAGGGAATTTGTTGAGGATGCCAAAATTTTGATGAATAAATAGAAATCTCAAACAATGGGTGGCACAGTGCCTTAATTCACCATCAAATTTTTCGCAGGCTGTAGTCGCTATCCCTTTTCACTTTACCCAAAAACGTTTCTCGTTTTTGGGAGCGTCTCATCCCATTTTCGATATTGGCGAGAAATGGGATTCGAAAGCCGTTTAAAGGGAAGCCGACACGCCTGCTTGATCTTGATTTTGGGGAAATATC
>DAOWKX010000020.1 GCA_030639705.1 Candidatus Aminicenantota bacterium | reverse complement strand
GGCTGTAGTCGCTATCCCTTTTCACTTTACCCAAAAACGTTTCTCGTTTTTGGGAGCGTCTCATCCCATTTTCGATATTGGCGAGAAATGGGATTCGCAAGCCGTTCAAAGGGAAGCTGACACGCCTGCTTGATCTTGATTTTGGGGAAATATCCAAATTTAGGTGTTGAATTTTGGAACTTTGATTTTATTGACATTTCAGGGGGGGTGTGATAATTTTCATTTTGAAATCCATTAAAGGAGTCTTTGATGCCTGAAAAAAAAAATCATTCCTTCGAAGATTTTATATCTGCCAATAAAGAGATTGATGTCAATGCCATCATGGAGTCCATCATAAAAAAAATCGAGGAGAAAAAAAAATCAGGAGTCTTAAAACAGAGTGAAATTGACGAGATAAACGAAATGGAGTTGTTGCCCTTGCCGGATTTTCAGGAGGTTCCCAGTGTGTATGAAGACCATTTGTTCTCCCGGAAACTGGAGGAGAATCTGATCCTGGGATACGAGATCGAAAAGGAGCGGAGAGGTCTTTTCGGAATAATAAAAAAGATCATGCAAAAAACCAGGCGGCTGTTTTTACCCCTGATCCGGTTTGCTATTCGGCCGGCACTCAATGATATGGCGCGGCTATACGGGGAGAACATTTTTAAGAGCAAGGAATATATTCGCATCCTTCACAATGCCCTGACTAACATGATCACCGAGTCATCCAAATTGAAAATTGAGGAAGAGATGCTCAAAACCAAGATAAAAGTTCTGGAAGACAGAATGGCATTTCTGGAGAATCGGGAACGTGCCATCGAGAAAAAAGTATTTCAATAATGCAGATTCATCAATTCTTAACCTCCTATTCTTACGGTGATGCCATTGGCAACGAGGCTCTGGAAATCCGCGAATATTTAAGAAATAAAGGGTATGTATCACATATTTTTGCCCTGCACTACCATCCCAGATATGCCAATCAAATCATCAATTACCTTGAGTATGATCATTATTCTCATGATGACAATGTGGTCATATTTCATTTTTCAATCGGCTCCCCGGTGACCAAAAAGTTTCTCCGGATACCGGAGAAAAAAGTCATTATTTATCACAACATCACTCCGTTCCATTTTTTTCTGGATTACCACCGGATTCTGGCCAAGGATTGTTTCCGGGGGAGGGTGGAGCTCAAAAATCTGGTGGATAAGGTGGATCTGGCTCTCGGGGATTCCCAGTACAATGAGCAGGAAATGAAGCAACTGGGATTTAAAAACACCGGAGTGCTCCCGCTGGTAATGAATTTTTCCAAGTTTGATCGTCCTGTCATCCCGATCTTTGATACCCTATTCAATGATGGTAAAAACAATATTCTCTATGTGGGCAGGATTATTCCCAATAAAAAGATTGAAGATGTGATCAAAATATTTTATTTATATCAGACCCATTTTAATCCCAATTCCAGACTGTTTATTATTGGTGAATACCGGGGTTTTGAACGGTATCTCTATGCCTTGCAGACATTTATTAAAACCCTGAAAATCCAGAATATTCATTTCAGCGGTCATATACCGGAAGAGGAATTGATTTCTTATTACAAACTGTCCCATATATATCTTCACATGAGCGAACACGAAGGTTTTTGTGCACCCGTGCCTGAGAGTTTTTATTTAAATATTCCCTGTGTTGCCTTTAATGGCGGAGCGGTCAGAGAAACCATGGGCCAGGGAGGGATATTAGTAAGAAAGAAAGAGTTCGTGGGGATTGCGGCCCTGATTGATCAGTTGGTTGTTGATAGAGGATTAAGAGAAAAAGTATTATTATCACAGCAACGGGAACTGCCCAGGTACCGGAAAAACAGGTCCGGCCAGATACTATTGGACTATTTAAAAAAGATCCTGTGAATTTTAATTCAATCATTGTCAGATACGGAGAGATCAGTTTAAAGGGAAAGAATCGAATCCGTTTTGAACTCAGTTTGAAAAACAGCCTGGAACGGTTTTTGAGGGATCAACACCTACAATTTTCAGACATCCTGCTGAAGAAAGGGCGGATTTATATCAAGGGGATTTCCACTCTGCCTCAACTGGATAAGGTTTTAGGGGTTTATTCCTACAGCCCGGCCCTGGAAATGGAAAAGAAACTCTCGGTTTTAAAAAAAGAGGCCTTAAAAGCCCTGCCGGAAATTAAAAACGCTAACTCTTTCCGGGTTAGCTGTCAGCGGATTGACAAGGGGTTTCAGTATAATTCAATGGAGGTAGAAAAGATCATCGGAGAAATTCTCCTGAGTGGAAGCCGGACACCGGTTAACCTGGAACATCCGGACAGGGAATACGGGGTAGAAATCGGTGAAGATTGTATTTATGCGTTTTTTGATAAAATAAAAGGATTTGGCGGATTTCCGTACGGGATTTCAGGCAAGCTGGTGTCTTTGATTTCCTCCGGGATTGATTCGCCGGTGTCCACTTTTTTGATGATGAAACGGGGGGTCGAACCGGTTCTGTTGCATTTTAAGATCAGTGAATCAGATGTTGGAAAACTATTTAAACTAAAGGAAAAACTGGAAGAATTTAGCTCAGGAAAAGCCATTAAACTCCATATCATTGATCGGAACGACCTCTTTAAAGGACGGTTCCGGGAATTGTTCGGCGATCAAAAATTTCATTCTTATATCTGTATCTTGTGTAAATTCCTGATGCATCGGAAAGCGGGTGAGATTGCCAGGGAGGAGAAGGCCTGGGGATTGATTACCGGAGATAACCTGGCCCAGGTAGCCTCTCAGACACTGAAAAATTTGTATGTCTATCAAACCGCATCCCGTTTGCCAGTGTACAGTCCCCTGATCGGGTTTGAAAAACAGGAGACCATTGACCTGGCCAGGAAGATCGGTACCTATGATATTTCTATATTAAAGTCCCAGGGATGCACGCCACCCGCTGCGCCCAAAACCGGGGTTTCAATTTCTGTTTTCAAAAAAATACTGGCCGAATCCGGCCTTGAGTGAATAAAAGAAAATAACTATTGGGGCTCTCGCAACAATCTCCTCCACTTAACCCAAAGGAGATTTATTCCGGATATTGGAAAAAATCCAGGCTTTTGGTACCGATTTTCTGGGTGCGGTAAAGATGAAAATATTTGGATTGAAATTTTAAACGGGTGGGTCTCTCCAGAACAATGATGCCATTTGGCTTCAATACCTTTCGTTTAAAGATGACTTTCAGGGGATTGGCATATTCTAACAATTCATAGGGAGGATCGAGAAACACGATATCAAATAGAAATTCATCTTTACTCAGGTGAATAATGGTTCGATTAAAATCTCCCCTGATGATTCGATAAAAGTCAGAGGGAATTTTAATTTTTTCCAGATTGTGTTTGAGCAGTTTAAGGGATTCCCTTAGGTGATCAATAAACACCACATACTCTGCACCCCGGGAAAGGGCTTCAATCCCGATATTTCCACTGCCGGCAAAACCGTCCAGAAAGATTTTTTCTCTTATATCATTTTGAATTATGTCAAAAAACGAGAGTTTTACCTTGGCAGTGGTGGGCCGCACCACTGGATCTGAAGCAGATTTCAACCGCCTGCCTTTATAAATACCGGAATATATTCTGAGCATGTCCTAAGCATACAATGTTACCCGTAAACAGTCAACAGCCTTAACTCCCCATCAAATTTTTCGCCGGCTGTAGTCGCTATCCCTTTTCACTTTACCCAAAAACGTTTCTCGTTTTTGGGAGCGTCTCATCCCATTTTCGATATTGGCGAGAAATGGGATTCGCAAGCCGTTCAAAGGGAAGCTGACACGCCTGCTTGATCTTGATT
>DAOWKX010000227.1 GCA_030639705.1 Candidatus Aminicenantota bacterium | reverse complement strand
TTAAAGAAGTTTCAAACCCGGGCAAAATTATTATCCACTCCTGGTTCAACTCCAATTATAACTGAGAAAATTGATTTACCTGAATCAAAAACTGAGTTGTTTTTTGATATTGAAACGGACCCGATGAGGGATATCTGTTACCTGCATGGATTTGTGATCAGGTTTAATCAGAATAATTCAACCGAGAAATATTATGCCTTTTTTGCTGAAAAACCGGATGAAAATGAGGAGAAAAAGGCATTCTCGGATGCTGTTAATTTCATAAAATCAAACCAACCATGCATTATCTATTATTACTCAAAATATGAACGCACCATATGGAGAAAACTACAGCAAAAGTATCCGGATATCATTAGTTCAGATGAAGTCGAAGTCATATTTTCACCCGAATCTTCAGTTGATTTGTATTATGATGTGGTTGTGAAAAAAACCGAATGGCCAACTAACAATTTTTCAATAAAAACATTGGCTCAATATCTGGGATTTACCTGGAGAGATGAAGATCCTTCCGGTGCATCATCCATCGAATGGTATCATCGCTGGGTTGAAGAAAAGGATGAAAACATCAAAAAACGCATTTTAGAATACAATGAAGATGATTGCATCGCCACCCGGGTACTTCTGGATGGTTTAAGACAAATTTTTTAAAAGGAGAAATTCAAATGAAGACTGTGTCCGATTTTTTTCAGTTTATTTTTGAAAATCTCTATCTGAGATTTTTGTTGATTTTAGTCATTACCCTCATACTTGCTTATTTAGCTAAAGTTATACTAAAATCAGTGTTGAAACCCCTGGCACAAAAGACAAAGACCAAAATCGACGATTTAATCGTAAAGAGTCTTTCTTCGATAATTTTTTACATTTTCCTTGTTTTGGGTTTGAAAATCGGCTTTCAGAAAATCAAATTCGAGTCCAAGATTTTAAACAACTTAATCGATAGTCTTTTAATCGTTATTGTGACAATCTTGATAATTAGAATTCTCCATGATTTTTCTCAACATTGGTTGAATGAATGGGCATCCAAGACAAAGTCCACTGCGGATGACAGATTAATTCCTTTAATCGAGAAAATTTTAAAGGTTATCATTTTAGTTCTTGCTGTAATTTTTATTTTTAGTGCCTGGCAGATAAACATTAGTCCTCTTCTTGCTACAGCAGGAATTGCCGGTCTTGCTATTGGCCTGGCTGTAAAAGACAGTTTGTCTAATATCCTGGGTGGGCTTCAGCTTGTCTTAGATAGAACTTTTAAAGTTGGAGATAAGGTTCAGTTAGAATCGGGTGAAATGGGAGTCATTTTTGACATTGGGCTAAGAAGTACAAAATTGAAGACTTACGACAATGAGGTTATATATATCCCCAATGGTTATCTGGCCAATGCTAAGGTTAAAAATTTTACGATGCCTGATCTTACTATCCGGGTAAACGTTGATTTTGGTGTTGAATACGGCTCAGATTCTGAACAGGTTAAGAATGTTGTTTTAGAAGCCATAAAGAAGGTGGAATCAGTCCTTGAAGAACCTCCACCTACTGTCCTGTTTTTAAAAATGTCTGATTTTTCCCTGGATTTTGTTGCCAGGGCCTGGGTCAAGAACTATACCGAAGCCTTTTCAACCAGGTTCAATATAACCGATGAAATTTATATGGCATTAAACAAAGCAAATATCGGGATTCCATTTCCCACCAGAACGGTATACACTAAGAATATAGATTGAAAAGATAACAGGCGGAGGGTCAGGGCTTTCATTTTAGAATTTGAAAATTTCAGGGGAATGGACGATCTTTTGAAGTATTGATTATCTAATTTATATAAAGACTTTTCTTGAAAACTCCCGTTGACTTTCTACCTTATTTCCTCTAATATATTTTCTCATAAAAAAGAAAACCCTGACATAAATAAGGAGGTAATAATATGAAACCATCAAGTTTTCAGATGCATAAAGTAAATATACTTTTGGAATATAAAGAATTGTTATCTCAGTTATATCAACTATGTAATCGGAGATTTCCTGAATACAATGATTTATGGCAAAACCTCTTTATAGAGAAACGCTCCCAGGTAAAATGGGTAAAAAGCTTGCAACCAGAGGTGGATACCGGTATTATCAGTATAAATCCTACCAGCTTTAAAGTCGAAGCCCTGCGTTTTTTAATACAATCGATTCGAACAAAAATAGATGATTTAGAAAATAAACCCATTAATTCACTACAGTTACTAATATTTGTTAAGGATACAGAAGATGGAATGATTGAAAAGAATTTTTTCACGATTTTCCAGGGTGACACACCGGAATTTAAAAACAAAAAATCTAATTTAGAATTGGAGCATCAAAATAATGTTAATATGATTAAATCAACTCTTTTAAATATAAAAAAACTCTGAAGATAATAAAATGGGGGATGGTGATTGAGTTTATTGTAGTACTTTTCATTCATTATGGGTGGGTGGTCGGGTCTTGCGTTACAATATTTAAAAAATTAAAAAATTCTGATTAAAATACTTTTTAACGTGGTATACTGAAAGCAGTAGGTGTTGAATCGTGAGACTAAAAAAAATGACAAATTGCGTAAATAAACAGGCAGAGGCATAATGTATAAAACAAAATATGAGAAATTACATAGAGGGATAGGGCCAGACCCCTTATTATACAACGAAGATGATAGTACTCCCTACACAGGAATGGCAACGAGTTGGTACAAGAATGGTCAGGTGAAATTCGAAGGTAGGTACAAAAATGGTGTTCTCAACGGCACGTCTACCTGGTGGAACAGAAATGGCCAGAAAGAACACGAAGCAGTCTATGTCAATGGCAAGCTTGAGATTTTTTGTTCAAATAAAGGGGTACGTGCTTGAGATCTTGAGTTTTTCAAAAAATAGGGGATGTTTGTTAACAATTTGACAATTTTACTTTGATTGGGGAAACAGATCCCAGCTTAGGAGTCAGAAGTCAGGAGTTACATTCTCAGATTTATTTCTTATAAATTCCTTCGCGGGGACCAAATGAAAACAGAATTAAATCATCTCCATCATTTTTATAAATGAGTCTTCTTGGATGACCTTTGACAGAATAGCGAAAAACCCTGAGATCTCTAAATTCCCCTTTTAATTTTTTTCCAGCCGCAGGATCTGTTAGAATGTGATCTACAGCCTCTTTCAGAGTCTCTTTTTCCGATGTATCCTTCAATTTTTTTCTTAATTTTTGGAATTTTGAAGTTTCCTTTAATTTCATTTAAATACTATTCAGATCCAATTCAGGAACGTTTCCCATCTCATAATCCACTCTGGCTTCAATAATATCTTTAATTTCCTGAACCGTTAGTTCAGGATTTTCAACTGCCAGAAGACCGATTCTGAGAGCATATCTTAATGCACTGGAAAAATCACGTTGTTCTTTTTTGGCCAGAATATTGAGATCATTGACCATATCTTCATTCATTACTATTGTTTTTCTTAACATTTAATACCTCCACATATATAATATGATAATATCATATAATTGTCAACAGAAAATTCTGTCTATTGCATAAAGATGATGTAAAGTAGTCCAAGGTTCAATGTTCAAGGTTGGGATTTGGAGATAAGAATAGTTCTAGTTTGACAGGGGTGCTTGAGATCTTGAGTTTATGGTAGTACTCTTCATTCATTATGGGTGGGAGGTCAGGTGTTGCAGGGCAACAATTGAAAATTTTATTATTTCTATATAGAATAATCTTCTAGCAAACCATAGGGGGACATATGCCCGGAGGGATTTTTTTGATTATGGTGTTGTTTTATTGTATAGTGGAGGCAAATGCAAAAGCATTAAACAATGGAATGGTAAAATGAGGGAATAAAATGGAAAAGGAATTAAAATTAGCCGTATTGATCGACGGGGACAATATCCCCTCTGATTATGTAAAAGAGATGATGGAGGAAATTGCCAAATATGGCAATCCCACCATCAAAAGGATCTATGGAGACTGGACCAAGCCAACTCTGGCCAAATGGAAAAAAGTCCTTTTAAAAAATGCCATCATCCCGATCCAGCAATATGCATATACTTCCGGGAAAAATGCCACAGACTCTGCCATGATTATTGATGCCATGGATGTTTTGTATTCCGGTCAGGTCAACGGATTTTGCCTGGTATCCAGTGACAGTGATTTTACCCGGCTGGCCACCCGGTTGCGGGAAGCCGGGATGAAGGTGTTTGGAATCGGAGAGCGGAAAACCCCCAGTCCCTTTATCGTTGCCTGTGATAAATTTATCTACATTGAAATTCTCAAGAACAAATTAAAGAAAAGTGAATCCAGTATCAGTAAGGATAAACCTTCCCGGAAAAGTGCGGTTGAAGAAATTACCCCTGAAATCATTCAGTTAATTTCATCAACTATATCTGACCTGGCTGATGATGATGGCTGGGCTTTTTTAGGAGATGTGGGAAGCCTTTTGCAGAAGAAACAGCCCAATTTTGATTCCAGAAATTATGGTTTTGAAAAATTAACCCCCCTGATTGCTTCCATCGGCAAATTTGACATCGAAACCCGAGAGAATCAAAAGGGAAGATTTAAACTCATTTATGTCAGAAACAAAGAATAAATGAGGAGACGGTTTTTGTTTTTTATATAAAGATACTCTTTAAAAAAACAATCGAATTCTTAGAAGAATTTTCTTATTAATAAATATGTAAAATGGAAAAATATATTACGGCTACCATGCTTTATGATTGGGTGCAGTGTCCGCACCGGGTGAGTCTGGATTTATTCGAGAATGAAAGTAAAAGGGATGAGATCAGCGTATTTGTGAAACTCTTGTGGGAAAAAGGTAATATTTATGAAAAGGAAGTGATTGAAAAATTGGATATACCTTTTACTGATCTGAGTATTTTTAAGGGAGAGGAAAAGGAACGAACTACAATTGAAGCCATGAATAGAGGCGATGAATTGATTTATTCCGGCCGTATCAGGCATAAGAATCTGCTGGGAATTCCGGATCTTTTAAAAAGACAAAAAAATGGATATATCCCCGGTGATATAAAAAGTGGAAAAGGATTGGAGGGTGATTCTGACCTCGAAGATGGGAAACCCAAAAAACATTATGCAGTTCAACTGGCATTATATACGGATATCCTGGAACAATCCGGTTTTCTATCGGATCGTACCCCCTTTGTCTGGGATATAAACAACCGAGAAATTGAATATAATCTGGATGAACTTCAAGGAAAAAGAAATCCAGTATCGCTCTGGAGTGTGTATCAAGATTCACTGGAAGAGGTGGAGCAGATAGTTGAAAAGAAAATAACAACCACACCAGCACTCACGGCCACCTGCAAACTCTGCCATTGGCATACATTCTGCAAAAATGAAATAAAACAAAATGATGATCTCACCCTGATTCCGGAACTGGGCCGGTCAACCAGGGATAAACTCATGACCAAAATCAGTACAGTTAAAGATATGGCATCACTGGATTTAAATATTTTTAACCGGAAAATAAAAGGTGTGGGTCTGAATTCATTATTGAAGTATCAAACCCGGGCGAAATTA
>DAOWKX010000255.1 GCA_030639705.1 Candidatus Aminicenantota bacterium | reverse complement strand
GAAAAGAACTGGGGGTTCTGAATTGGATGGCTCCGGAACCGTTTACTCATACCCTGAATAAAAATTACCGAAGCGCAAAAAGTATTGTCCATTTTAATAATTATTTCTGGGATGCTCAGAATTTAAATTTGATGCTCATGAATTTGGGAACTGTCAATAGATTAATCCAGAAGGTTCAGGAGAATTTTGACACCGCAAAGCAAGAAATTTCATCATCCGGAATGGAAAATGAAGGTTTTGTCCAGATATCAATACTTGATTCCGAACAGTTTAAGGTTGGAAACCGCCAAGATGATGAAACATTACTCTATGATAAATGCGAACAGATCATCAGAATGCTGGAGAGGAAAGGTTATCAGGGATCTGATATTGCAATTCTCACTCGATCAAATGATGAAGGCAGGGAGATGGTCCGTTTTCTTGAAAGCCGAGGGGTTCCGACTCTTTCGGATGAGTCTCTTTTTCTATCCTCATCCCCGGCAATCAATGAAATCATCTGTTTTTTTCGTTTCATTGACTATCCCCCGGATAATTTAAGTTTCTATACTTTTATCTGCGGAGACATATTTAAGAAGAGAGCCAAGCAGAAGTTCCCTCTTGAAATGGAAAATTTTGATGAATCACTGTTGATGGGAAAATCATCGGGCCCGCCATTATACAAGCAATTCAAAGAAGACTTTCCAGAATGTTGGAAATACTTGATTGAACCATTTTTGAAACAGTCCGGTTTTTCACCACCCTATGATATTTTTCAGGATTTAACCTTGGAATTCCAGCTTTATGAGAACTTTCAAGCTTCGGTTCCTTTTTTCTTAAGTTTTGGAAGTATTCTGCATGATCTGGAACAAAAGGAAATCAACTCAATTGCCTCTTTACTCTCTGAATGGGAGAAGAATATGAAGAGTAAAAATCCCTATACCATAAATGTATCCGAAGATGAAACCAGAATCCGTGTGCTGACAATGCATAAAGCCAAAGGACTTGAATTTACGGTTGTAATTATTCCCCTCAGAGAAAAAACAGGGCAAGGTGATGGAAATCTTTTTTGGAAGGATGGAGATTTTTATCACATTTCCAAAGATTATGCCCGGGTCAATTCAAATCTGAAGGATATATATTTGGAGGAAATTGAAAGAAGTTTTATTGATGAATTGAACCTTTTGTATGTGTCCTTTACCCGGGCCAGGGATGCAATGTATGTTCCGGTTATTTATCATTTTCCCCGAAAATCTCTTTCCGATGATGTTTATAAAAGGTTTAAAAATTTTGCAGAGATAGTGGGCAATCATCCCTGGATAAAAGAGAATCTGAAACCGGACCTAAAAAAAGGAGATTCGGTTAAATGGAATGAATGTGTATCGGGAAAATTGCCAGACAGGAAGAAAGTCTCGGCTCGAAGGGCTGAACAGGTCCATCCTTTGTCTGTTCATTCAAAGTTAATAACTACTTCTGAATGGCAAAAAGAGTTTTTGGTTTTCTCATCTGCGGATTTATTTACCCTGGATGAGAAAAAGGCCATAGAACGGGGAGAGGCGATTCACCGTGTGTTATCCCACATTGAGGTTATAGAAAGTAAAAAACAGATAGGGGATTTGATAAAACCATTGATGAATGCAGAGGATCTCGGAGAGGATGATTTCAGACGTTTATCAGAATATTTGGCCATGGATAATGTGTTTTGCTTCTTTAATGGTGATATGGTTGTTCACAATGAGAAAGCGATAGCCGGATATATAGATAATCGGATTGAATACCGGCGGATTGACCGGCTGGTTATTAAGAACGAACATGTTTTGGTGATTGATTTTAAAACCGGGTCACAGAAAATAGATCTGCACAGCCAACAGATTAAAGATTACATCCATATTCTGAAGCCTTTGTTTCCAGAAAAAACGATTTCCGGGTATTTGTTATATCTGGACCTGGGTGTGGTGGAGCGGGTGCCATGTTGAAGGTGGTATCAATCGGTGAAGATCTTGTTCAGGCTACAGTTGACGAAATCATGTCCACTGATAAATGCGATTTTTCCCGACTCACGGTGGTCACTCCCTCCAAGAGGATGCTGTTTTTTATTCGGGACAGTTTGAATGGCCGTATTAAGGACTCTTTTTTTCCACCGGAATTTTTTACCATTGATCAATTCGTTTTCCAGCTCTTCAATCTTAATCATTCCGGATTTAGAATGGCCAATGAAATGGAAGCGGTATTGGTGGTTTTCGAAACCATAAAAAAGGGATTCAAAGATTTTATTTACACAGGTGGTAAGGTAGGCTCGCAATTTTCCGATTTTTTCCCCTGGGCACTAATTATCCTGAAAGCAATTGAAGAGTTATTGATAGAGGGAGAATTCATTGATCAGCTAAATAAAGATATATTTCAGGAATTTGCCAGTCTGGGTGAATATCATCAGGGATATAAGGATTTTATCGGTAAAATGCCCTTTATGGTTCAACAGTTTAAGCATATCCTTCTGGAAAGAAGGCAATATACCAGGGGGATTGCCTATAAAATGACTGCATCCCTGGCAGAGGTTAATGAGTTGAAGATCCCCGGGGGTACGGAGGTGATTTTTTCCGGATTGGGTGCCTTGAATGCCTGTGAAGAGAGAATACTGAAGTTCATTTTCAATACCGGAAGGGCCCGTTTATTGGTACGTTGCGATCCTGCCGCCCTTAAAAATCAAGAATCACCCTTCTCGCTCATGGCTCAGATGCTGGATTCTCTGAATCTCAGACAGGAACTCAATGATGGGAATACAACAGAGTGGAATCGCTTTTCCGGCAAGGTAAATCTATACTGTCTGCCCAATATTGAAACCCAGATGATTCAGGTGGTTGATATCATGAAAGATATTGTTGCCAGCAATAAGCATCCGGAAGATTTAAAAAAATGTGCAGTGATTTTACCTGATTCAGCTACCCTTATCCCTTTTGTCCATGGTGTGGTATCCAGATTATCAATTAACCAGAAACAGATTCCCTTTAATATCACCCTGGGTTATCCTTTTCGGCGAACACCTCTGTATCAGTTACTGGTATTTATGATGAAGGTGGCTGAATCCAGAAGGGAGGGGGATGTGTTTTCCCCTGATTATTTAAATCTTATCCGTCATCCTTATGTTAAGCTGTCATCTGAGATTGGAAGTGAAGAAGAACCATTAAAAAGGGGGATCCATTTGATTGAAGATTTGCTCAACCGGGAAAATTTGCTATACTTCAGGCCAGCCTATATTGAAGACAAAATTTCCGGGATCCTGCAAAAATCAGCTGAATTGTCCTCTGATTTACAGGAAAATATCATCAATGAAGTAAAAAATCTGCATAAGATATTTCTGGCGGACAATGAAATTTCTTTACTGGAACTGGCGGAATTCCTCAAACAGGCGGTTTTGGCCATTGGGAATTACCAGAGATTTCACTTGTTTCTGGGAGATTATGTTACGGCTGCAGTTCACACCCTGGATCTGGTGATTCAGTTTGCCCGGGAGCATGAGACGGATATCAGTGGTGCTGATTTTAAATCCATTGTATCATTGCTTTCTTATCATTTTTCCGGCGTTCATATCTACTTTGAGGGATCTCCCCTGAAGGGAATCCAGGTGATGGGAATGCTGGAATCCAGAGGACTTTGTTTCGAAGAAGTCATTGTGGTCGATGCGCAGGAGGGGGTTCTTCCCCAGAGTTTTAAATATGATCCTCTGCTTCCCTATGATATCAGAAAGGCTTTTGGTATCAGAAATTATTCACAGTGGGAAACTATTTTCGCTTTCAATTTTTTTTCGCTCATAGGGTCTGCAAAAAAAGCCCATATTCTTTGGGTCGATAAGCAGGAAGGTATCGAATGGCCTGAGAAAAGTCGCTTTATTGAAAGAATCATCTATGAGATGGAAAAGCAGGATCAGATATCACCGCAAATTGTCAGGAAAAATTTTAGTTGCGAGATGGTCCCCTCAATGCTAAAATCCATTATCAAAAACGATCCCATAAAAGAAAAAATAAATAAAATGAGTTTTTCTGCGTCAGCCCTGGAGAGCTATGTGCGCTGCCCGTTGCGTTTTTATTATTCCTATATCCGGGGTCTGGAGGAGCGGATTGAACTGTCTGTTGAACCGGATGTGGGAGAACTGGGAATCCTGGTTCATCAGGTTCTGGAGAAATTTTATCAAAGTTATTATATTGATGCGAGTCTCGATCAAATGGAAAATCAACTGGAGCGAATTATTGTGGCCGAGTTTAAGAATAAAGGTTTCAGTACTTCATCCGGGATTGGCAAAATCCGGGCCTGGGTAATAGCTGAGAAATTAAGAGATTTTATTACCACTGATATTCAACGGCTCCGGAAAGATAATATTCAAATTTCAGGTTTTGAAGAGAGAGTTACCATGGATGTATCTTTTTCATTTACGGATTCACAGGTTACCATAAAAGGAAGAATTGACAGGACAGAGAGACAGGGAGAATTGGTCCGGTTGATTGATTATAAGACCGGAACTCCTTTTAATCCGGGAATCAGGGACAGGATGATTCACTTCCGGTTAAATGAGCTATGTAATCTGAGTGATCTCGAGTTCTTAACTGCCTTAAAAGAGCTTCGTAATTTATACAAGAATTTTCAACTCCTGCTATATACATCGATGACAGATTTCCATACTGAGGATTATTCCCGAATAGATGCGGCCTATATTTTCCTGAAACCGGGTGAAGATTTTTTCAGACCGGTGTTTGTTCAGGGAAGTAAACGTGAAGCCATTTCACTCGAGTTCAAAACCATACTCATGAAAAATTTCAAACACAACCTCTTTGAGATTATTCGGGATATATTTAAACGCAAAACATTCCCGGCCAATTCACAGGATTCTCAATATTGCAGTTATTGCCCCTTCCGGGTCCCCTGTGTAAATGTATGATTATAATACCTAATGAAATAAAAAAATATTTTAACTATTTTGTTGAAAAATGGAAAATTTGGGTTATTTATTAGGTAGAATTGTATAAACAGTATTAATGATTTACTTTTATTTTGGGGAAGTCGAGGAGGAGAAATGAAAAAAAGTAAAGTTTTGATACTGATATTATTGGTATTGTTCTTTTTTTCTGGTGAAATATCTGGAATTGTGGGAACTGATTTTTACCTCCAGGCTGGAGCCATTACCGATGATTCTTTTGCTTTTGATCCCTTTTTGTGGACGGTGGGTGTAAATTTCGATCTGAAACTGGCAGGGATTTTAGTGATCAGCCCTGAATTGAATCTGATCAATCATGGATTTGATTTTGACTATTTTCTTCTGGAGCCGGCTCTCATGGTAAATTTTAAATTCATGGGATTTTTTATCGGAGCCGGGCTGAATAAATTTTTTTTGATCGGGGATGGATATGGGGATTCGACCGATTTTTCAATGAAATTAAATATTGGTTTCAAATTCAGTCTGATAAAGATCAGATTGTATTGTATGTTTCCCTTTGAAGATTTTTTTCCACCCTCAATTTACGGCATTATGATAGGGGTAAAATTTTGATCTTTTGGTTAAAAAAAGATTGTTCGTATATGTAATATTATAATTAAAAGGAAAAGGGTTGACGATGGAAAAAAGAAAACAAAAACGAAAAAAGTCCAGAATTTTAGTTAAGATTAATGGGAAATCCGGAATCCTGATTGATTATTCAGAAACGGGACTCCAGATTTCAACTAATTCTCCTCCGTCTAAAAAAATGGTGGATATTCAGTTTGATTTTGGAGGAAAGGAAATTTTTCTAAAGGGAGTCATTCAGTGGATTAAAAAGCGATATTTAATCCGGAATAACTTTCAGGTCGGCTGTATTCTGAAAGATCCTCCGGGAGAATACTTTCAATTTTTGCAAAATCGTTAAATAAGAGTTTTTACTTGATTAAGCAATAAAGGAAATAAATTTTTCCGCTTATATAGACGAACAAATGGGCTTCAGAATCAGGAGGATATTTTACGAGTTTGATGATGTTGTTGAAATCAAAGAAATATCCGGGAAAAAAAATACCGGATGCAATCGAAGGAGAAAAGAAAGACCGCGATTGATAAACAGATCATTGAAATCACAATAAATTTTCCGATAAAACTGTTTTTTAATTTTTCTGAATCCTTAATTCCAATATATGCCAGTGCGGCAATCCCAAGGATAATTACACTTTCACCCCATATCAATACTCTGAACATATTCACCTCCTGATATTTATATATCTTTTTTGAAATAAAAATGCAAGTGATTGATCAATTGATTGCAAAGATTTTTTGAAAATGCAATAGAGCGAATGAATATGGAGGAGCCAGATCTTTATTATTTACGGATTGGGGATTGAGGCATCCATCTGGTGATAATTTAACTGATCCGCTATTAAAAGGGGGTAAATCTGCAAACATATCCAGGCATCGGTGGCCGCATATATTTTCTGTTTTTCTGTTAGATGTGGGAGTGCCCAGTTTGAGGTTTGAGCGGTTTTGGTTAATCGATGTTCCAGATAGCGGGCAGTCAGCGCACGTGCACCCACCTGGATAATTCCTTTCTTTTCAGCTATTTTACTCAAATCGATGCAATTTTTCATCTGGAATTTTCGCAGACTCTGTAGCTTTTGTATATCATCTTTCAGGCCAATTCCGATTTTGGCAATATTTTTATTTTCCAGTAAATCAGCTAAAGAATCTGGAAATTGGATGGTCTTCAGCCTGAAAAGATAAGCTGTATGATGGGTCGCAAATTGAATAATGGAGGGGGGATATGATATTCCTTTGGAAAAAGATGGACGGCTCTCGGTGTCCATTCCGATTATTGCTTCCCGGTTGAGTTTCTGGATTATCCTATTTGCCTGTTTTTTTTCATTTACTACGATAACGGTTCCCTTAAAGCGAATAATAGGGAGTGAATTGATATAAATGCTGCTCAATCTGTTGGTTTGATAAAGTTCCATTTTTTTCATTGCTGGCCGGGTCGCCTTTGATTTGCACCGATGGGATTTGATTTATTTGAAGTTTTGCTTTTCAATATGGTTGTGTAAGTAGTCAATTCGTGTCTTATGTCTTCCTCCTTCAAAAGAGGTTTCCAGCCAGGTTTGAACAATTTTCAGGGCTTCGTCCTGATCCAGGATTCTGGCTCCCAGCGTCAGTATATTGGCATTGTTGTGTTTTCGGCTCATTTCCGCTGTGTAAGTTGTATGGCAGAGGGCTGCCCGTACTTTTTTAAACTTGTTGGCAATCATTGACATTCCAATCCCGGATCCACAAATTAGAACCGCTCTGGAGGTTTCAGGATCTTCTGATACTTTCTGAGCTGCTTTGGCACCGTATTCTGCCCAGTTGACTGATTCATTTGAGTGGGTACCCAGATCTGAATAATCATGCTGATTTTTCCGGAGGAAATCTTTTATGACCTCCTTTAACTCAAAACCAGCGTGATCAGCAGCCAAATATATTTTCATTTTCTCCACCTTTTGAGTTTTATTAAGAGAGTTAAATATATTTCTATCCTATTTTACAATTAATGTCAACACGGGTTGACCGGATGATAATTAAAAATTCTGGAATGCCGGCTCAGTTTTTTATTTCAATTCCACCGAAAATGGTTGATGATTTGATGACCAGTCGTTTGCCCTTTTTTTTGACTTCGTTACTGGTTTTATTCTCAACGCCACCAAAAATTGCAGTGGAGCGTATATCCAGTGGCCAGGATTCCGGGATTCTGATTTCTGTACCGCCAAAGATGGTTGAGACGTCAACAACAGCTCCTCCTTCATCGAGTTCGGAATTTCGTAAATCTATTTCGGCTCCACCAAAGAGAGTGGAAATGGCTCCGCCTTTGAAATTTTTACTGTTGATGTTTTTTTCAATGCCTCCAAACAGAGCTGATCCGTCGATTTCATCTTCCGAGGATGATCTGGGTATGTGTTTCCCGTGTCGCTGGGCAATGATGGAAATTCCGATAATGATTAGTATGACGGGCCAGTATCTCCATATCTCTTCCCATTCAAGATAATTATTGGTGGTTAACAGAAAAATAATTCCCAGGAATATCAATATCCAGGCTCCGGTATTAAAAAGCTTTCTACCACTGATCAGATGTATCAAACCGATGAGAATTAAGATGAGTGGCCACCATTCGCTCAGGCGAAAATCGATTATTTCCAGATTATTTAGAACCCACAGGATTCCCAGGAGAATCAGGATGAGACCGGTTAAAGATGCCCCATGAAATACTTTTTTTTGAGTCATATGTCCTCCTCATGTTGAACCGTTTAATGGTCTTGAAAGAATAATATAGATTTGTGAATTTATTGTCAAATTTTAGTCAATTTTTGATAAAGGTTTTAGAAAAAATTGACATTTGCCTCTGATTTTGATAAAAGTGTTTTCGGTTTTCAACCACCGGATCATTAATGGTGAGATCATGATTGAGATTTTGGATAATTTACGGCTGATTTTTTATCGGTCTCTGTTCAGGTGATTTCATGAATCGAATCCTCTCGTTTTTGGTGTTTATCCTGGTGGTGTCTGTTGTTTACTTCCTGATGCATTATTTTGTTTTTAAAACCGTCAGCAAACATATTCCCCTGTCTGCAAAGATCAAAACCGTACTCAAATATTTCTTTTTATTTTCCGGATTATCTTGGCCGCTGGGCATGATTTTAAGTCGCTGGCTGGGGTTTCACTATTTAAACCACTATGCTTTTATATGGCTAGGTATACTGGCAATTTCATTTTTTTTCCTGGTTATCGTCCGGATACTCAATCTGGTGTTCCCACAGAAAATCTTTTTTATAACCATAATGGCATTGGGCCTGGTTGGTCTGGTTTCGATTTATTCTATTCTCAATAATATGCGCATACCTGCAGTTAAAACCATATCCATTTCTTTAAAGAAATTGCCCGCATCTCTGTCCGGATTTCGAATTGTTCAGTTATCAGATCTTCACCTGGATTCCCATAAATCACCCCTTCGGATTGCCAAGATTGTTGAAAAGGTGAATGCACTCAACCCTGATTTAATTGTGATCACCGGTGATTTGATTGATGGAGACATTACCACCGATCAATTATTTTGCGATTCTCTAAAAAAAATGAAAGCCTCACATGGAATTATAGCCGTGACCGGGAATCATGAATTTTATGCCGGCATTGAATATTTCATGGAGCTCTCAAGAAAATTGAACATGAAGGTGCTGCGCAATGAACGGCAGACCATCGCCGATGGGCTGGAGATTGTCGGGATTGATGATGATGAAGGCAAAAGGTTCTCTAAAATGGGACCGGACCTGGATGCTGCTATGAAAGATTGCGATACCACCAAGCCGGTCATACTGCTTCGTCACCGGCCGGATGAATTTGATCGGGCAGTGGAAAAAGGAGTTGATTTTCAAATATCCGGTCACACCCATGCCGGTCAGATTCCCCCCATGGATTTACTGGTCTATCTGTTTCTGAAATATCCGTATGGCCTTTACCAGAAAAACGGCTCTTATATTTATACCAGTTGCGGTACCGGTTACTGGGGACCTCCTATGCGTTTGTTTTCCAGAGCAGAAATAGTTCTATTTATTCTGGTTCCCACAACCAAAGAGTTCTTGGCTCCTCCTTCATATCATCGGTAGTATGGATTTGTTCGAGTTCTGATATTGATTTTTTTTCTGAACTATTTTTGTTAACCATCTCAAAAGAAAATTCCAGAAGGAATCCTTTAAAATTTTTTATCCCTGGATATGGACAGGGTATCCGGTATTTTTAGGGATGCTTATTCTATTTTGTCTGTGATAGATATTCATGCATGGAACGGGCTGCCTTGCGGCCGGCTCCCATGGCCAGGATTACCGTAGCAGCACCAGTGACTATGTCTCCTCCTGCCCACACTTTATCTTTTGAGGTTTTACCGGTTTTCTCATCTGCAATTATATTTCTCCATTTTCCAACTTCAAGGTCTGGCGTGGTATTAGGTATTATTGGATTTGGGCTATTTCCAATGGCAATGATACAGGCATCCATGGCCATTATATACTCTGAACCTTCAATAGGAATTGGTCTTCTTCTTCCTGATTGATCAAGTTCCCCCAATTTCATTTTCAAACATTCGATTTCTTTTAGCCAACCGTTTTCATCGCCAATGAGTTTAGTTGGAAGGGTGAGAAATTGAAAGATTATTCCTTCCTCTTCTGCATTTTCAGCTTCCTCCAGTCGTGCAGGCAGTTCTTGTCTTGAACGTCGGTATACGATATAAACTTCTTCTGCACCAAGACGAGCAGCAGTTCTGGCACAATCCATGGCCACATTTCCACCCCCAAAAACAGCAACTCTTTTATGTTTTTTTATTGGGGTGGGATTTTTGGGATATAAAAATCCACCCATCAGATTCATTCGAGTTAGGTATTCATTGGCTGAGTACACACCATTCAGGTTTTCGCCCGGAATATTCATAAACCATGGAAGCCCTGCTCCTGTGGCAATAAACAGGGCATCGTAATTATTTATCAATTGATCTACAGTTTTGGTTTTCCCAACTACAAAATTTGTGATGAGCTTTACCCCCATTTTTTTTATATAATCTATTTCTCTTCTAACAATTCTTTTTGGTAAACGAAATTCAGGAATACCGTATGTTAAAACACCCCCGGCTTCATGTAATGCTTCATACATGGTAACTTCATGTCCCAGCATAAT
>DAOWKX010000202.1 GCA_030639705.1 Candidatus Aminicenantota bacterium | reverse complement strand
ATTAAGGAGATTGATAATGATACGCAAAGCATCGTATGTAACCCTTGTTGCCTTACCAGTTGCGATTTTGGGTGTGATTACACTTAAAAGTCATCTACCTATAGGTCCGATAGTTCTTGCCCTGGCAATAATTCCAATTTTTGGTCTTTTAATTGCTAATAGATCTTTTATTGGAGCATTTCCAGACTTTGTGTTTGGTGCAATCGATACTGGCCTACTCACCATTCCCGCATTATGGGGTGGAATTCTATTTGGAGTAGCTGGAGCTATTGCAGGTGGAGTAATTGGCGACGCCCTGACCGATGCCATTGCTGGTTTTTTTGAGGGAAGTATAGCGGAATGGCTTCAAAAGAAAGGCATCAAAGAATCACGAGAACCTATTACAACGGCACTCGGAAAGATGTCTGGTTGCCTCTTGGGAAGCGGTGTGGTATTAACTATTGCACTATTTATTGGTATCAAGCCAGAGTTCGGCTAATCCATTCATAGAATATGCCGTACAGTCATACCTTTTTATCCAGTTTTTATTAAATTAGTGCCGTAAAGTTCAAGATGTTGAACTTTAAATGAAACTGTCTAATACAAAATTAAAATCATACTCTAACTTTTCAGGAATAATTTTTTATTTTTTGATAAAATATTTTATAGTATTAAAAATGCAAATTATGTTTATAAAAAAAGAGTTGTTTAAACTCTGGGATGTAAGTTGAAAAGACGAAAAAAAATCCAGAAAATCAAAGATTTTTTGACCTTTCCTATAAGAGCTTTTACGCTTTTTATTAATGACAAATGGGGCCTTTTATCACTTGCCTCTGAGAGGTTTGATTATGTTGCCAATGAAGTTATCGGATACTGTTTGGATGTTGACTGTGGAAGAAACAATCGGTTTATAAATGAATTTTTAGCGGGAAATGGAAAGGCCTGGATGTTTTCCCTTATGAGGGCCTGACTGAAGAGAATATCGTTAAAGATTTGTCACAGTTTCCTTTTGAAGATTCAACATTTGATTCAGTTACTTTTATTGCCAATATCAACCATATACCAGAATCCCAAAGGGACATTGAACTGACTGAAGCCTACAGGGTATTGAAACCTGGAGGCAACATCATTGTAACCATGGGGAATCCTCTGGCTGAGATACTTGCGCACAAAGTAGTAATGATTTATGACAAACTATTTGGGACCAATTACGATATGGACTCAGAAAGGGGCATGGAAGAAGGGGAAGAATATTATCTAACCAACACCGAAATTAAAGAGAGGCTTACCCGAGCCAGCTTTAGAATAATAGTTAAAAAATATTTTGTAACCCAGTGGGGTTTAAATCACCTTTTCATTGGCTGGAAAGATCTTTAATCCAGTCTGTAATTAGGAGCTTCCTCGGTGATGATTACATCATGAACATGACTTTCCTTTAAAGAAGCAGCAGTTACTTTTATGAATTTGGCCTTTTTTCGCAATTCTTCAATGTTTTGACAGCCGGTCAAACCCATACCTGATTTTACACCACCCATTAAAAGAGGAACCAGCTGCATGACACTTCCGCGATGGGGAACCCGGCCTTCGATACCCTCCGGAACCAGTTTTGATTCTGCGAATTCATCCTCCTGAAAATACCGATCTTTACTTCCTGCTTTCATGGCGCCGATTGAACCCATTCCCCGGTATCTTTTATATGACCGACCCTGGTAAATGATTAATTCTCCAGGGCTTTCATCGGTACCCGCCAGGAGAGATCCGATCATTACAGCATTGGCTCCGGCAGCAATGGCCTTGGTGATATCTCCTGAAAATTTAATTCCCCCGTCTGCAATTATCGGGATTCTATCCTGTATGGTTTTTGCCACTTCCATGATAGCTGTAATCTGGGGCATACCCGCACCGGAAATGATACGGGTGGTGCAAATGGAGCCAGGCCCGACTCCGATCTTGATGGCATCCACTCCCAGTTGAAGCATGTCGGTCGCTGCTTTGGCAGTGGCAACATTGCCGGCAATTAAATCCGATTCAGGGTATTTTTTCCTGATTTTTTCTATGATTTTGAGAACTTTGTTCGAATGTCCATGAGATGTATCAACGATGATCACATCCACCTTTTCGTCCACCAGAGCCTGTACCCGGTCCATGGTTTCTTCAGAGGTTCCCACGGCAGCTCCAATCAGGAGTCGACCGTATTGATCTTTGGAAGCAGTGGGGAATAATTCTGCTTTCATGATATCTTTCAGGGTGATCAATCCCTTCAGGCGATTTTCATCATCCACGACCGGGAGTTTTTCTATTTTGTTCATATGCAGTAAGCGTTTGGCCTCTTCGACTGTTATATCTTCTTTAACGGTAATTAGATTTGTGGTCATGAATTCTTTAATTTCCTGATCTTTGTCGGTTATAAAGCGAATATCTCTGTTGGTGAGGATGCCAACCAGTTTTCCAGTTTTGTCCACGATGGGAAGGCCGGAAAATCCCCTTTCCTTTACCAGCTGAATGGCTTCATAGATTTTGTTTTGAGGTTGAAGGGTAATGGGATTAACAATGATTCCGGATTCAGACCGCTTCACTTTTCTTACCTCTTCAGCCTGTTGCTCAATGGAAAAATTTTTATGAATGATAGAAATTCCGCCCAGCTGGGCCATGGCAATTGCCATTCTTGATTGCGATACAGTATCCATTGCCGCTGAAATTACGGGAATTTTCAAGTTGATATTCCGGGTAAGCCGGGTGGAAGTGTCTACTTGATTGGGCTTAACCTCCGAGTAATCCGGGACCAGCAATACATCATCAAAGGTGAGGCCTTCATGTTTAAAGAATTTATTTTCCATTTATCTCCTCTTTTTCTTCTTTTTTTTTCGTTTTTTTCTGGGCATTTTAGATGCGGGCCTGGACAATTTGGTTTTCTTCCTTTTCTTCCATTCTTCAATCTCTTCCTCTTCTACCGGGTGGAACAGATATAAAAATTTTATAATTTCATCGTCGATTCGGGTCTGTAGTTCTTCAAATAAGTGGAAACTCTCTTTCTTGTATTCGATCAGAGGATCTTTCTGGGCATACCCCCTTAATCCAATGCCTTCTTTCAGGTGATCAACATTCAACAGGTGGTCTTTCCATTGGGAATCGATAATTTGAAGCATAATCATGCGTTCAAGTTCTCGCATTTGTTCAGTGCCGATAAGAATTTCTTTCTCCTGATAGTATTTTTTAAGGTGATTTAATATTGATTCACGGATTTCGATCTGGGGTAGATTTTGGTAATCTTCCTGAATGATTTCATTTATATTTTTCCCAAATTGTGACAGGATTTCTTTTTGAAACGATTCATAATCCCATTCGTCTGGTGATTTGTTTTCATCCAGATTATATTTTAGGATATCATCGAATATCTCTTCTGTTAGTGTCTCGATATGGGTCTTAAAATCTTTACCCATTAAGATATCTTTTCTCAATGAATAAATGGCCTGCCTCTGTTTATTCATCACATCGTCATATTCCAAAAGGTGTTTCCTGATAGAAAAATTTTGACTCTCGATTTGTTTCTGGGCATTTTCAATGGCCCTGGAAACCAGTCTGTTTTCAATGGGTACACCGTCGCTCATCCCGGCCCGAACCAATAAACCCTTGATACGATCTGTTCCTAAAATTTTCATGAGGTCATCTTCCAGGGAAATATAGAATCTGGATGAACCGGGGTCTCCCTGCCTGCCGGATCTTCCCCGCAACTGGTTGTCTATTCGCCTGGCCTCGTGTCTTTCGGTTCCCAGAATATGTAGTCCACCCAGTTTTATTACTTGTTCATGCTCTTTTTTTACCTTTTCTTTGATTTCATTCTCTATTTTTTCTCTGATCACTTCGGGTGCTGTATCCGGGGTAAGATTTTTTTTATTTAATTCTTCTTTTAAGAGGGCTTCCGGGTTTCCACCCAGTAGGATATCGGTTCCTCTTCCCGCCATGTTCGTGGCCAGGGTTACAGCACCGATTCTTCCGGCCTGGGCAATAATTTCGGCTTCCTGTTCATGGTATTTTGCGTTTAAAACCACGTGGGGTATTTTTTCTTTCCTCAATCGTCTGCTGAGTGTTTCTGAATTTTCAATGGATATGGTCCCCACCAGAGCCGGTTGTCCTTTCTGGTGGAGTTCTCGTATCTCATTTACCGCCGCATCCCATTTTTCTTCTTTACTACCATATATGACGTCAGGGTATACGCTTCTGATAAGTTTTTCATTAGTAGGAATTTCAATAGAGTCGAGATTGTAAATTGAAGCAAACTCAGCAGCCTCGGTCATTGCGGTTCCGGTCATTCCCGCCAGTTTGTCATACATTCTGAAGTAATTCTGAAAGGTGATGGTGGCCAGGGTTTGATATTCCTGTTCAATTTTTACATTCTCTTTGGCTTCAAGGGCTTGATGGAGCCCATCAGAATACCGTCGTCCCGGCATCACCCTTCCGGTGAATTCGTCAACGATCAGCACCTGACCCTCCTTTACCAGATAATCCACATCATTTCGAAATATCAGGTGAGCTTTCAGAGCTTGGTAGATTTGATGGAGTGTGTCCATATTAGAGAGATCATAAAGATTTTCTATTTTAAAAAATCTTTCTGATTCTTCGATTCCTTTTTCAGTTAATACAACTGTTTTGGTTTTTTCATCCAGTTCATAATTTTCCGGATCTCTTTTTGCCCGTTTCACAAAATCATTAACCGAATAATAAAAAGAGGTGGATTCCTCTGTGGGGCCGGATATGATGAGCGGGGTTCTGGCTTCATCAATTAAAATGGAATCAACTTCGTCAACAATGCCATAATTAAATTTTCTTTGAACGAGAGAATCAACCTCGAATTTCATATTATCTCTCAGATAATCAAAACCAAATTCGTTGTTGGTTCCATATAGAATATCGCAATCGTAGGCCTCTTTTCTGGCTGTTTCATCTATGTCATGCTGGATGGTTCCAACGGTTAATCCCAGAAATTTATAGATTCCCCCCATCCACACGGAATCTTGTTTTGCCAGGTAGTCATTTACAGTAACGATATGAACGCCTTGGCCCTTAAGGGCATTCAGATAGGCCGCCAGGGTGGCAACCAGGGTTTTACCTTCTCCGGTTTTCATCTCAGTAATCTTTCCCTGATGAAGAACAATGCCGCCCATGAGCTGGACATCAAAATGTCTCATGTCCAGGACTCTTTTTCCAACTTCTCTGACAACGGCAAATGCCTCTACCAGAAGATCATCCAATGATTCCTCGTTTTTTAACCTTTCCCTGAAGGTGGTTGTATAATGTTTGAGTTCTTCATCACTATGGGATTCCATTTGTTTTTCCAGGTGATTAATGGCCTCAATGGTGGGAATTAATTTTTTTAACTCTCTCTCGTTCCGGGTTCCGAATATTTTATTTATTATAAAGTTAATCATATTGGTTCAATTATATCAGAAATGGATTACCATTCAAAATAATAGCGGCAAAACAATTCTACACATCAAACATTCCCAAAATCCAATACCTAAAATTGAGAATCTCTAATTAGTGGGCAATCGCAAGGGATTGCCCCCACAGAATTTTGATTATATTTTGTAGGGGTAAGGCTTGCCCTTACCCAAATTTTCAAATAAGGTGATGAATTTTTGGGTTCTTATTTGCATTGTTTCTTATTTTAATTTAAAATATTCGAAAATGAGAGTTATTGGAAAAGCATTGAGGGGAGATGATATATTTTTTTCATTTCTTTTAAAACTTATTTTTATATTTTTTTGTACGGTTTTTATGGTTTCCGACTTTTCAGGGAATTCTCCTTCAGATATGAAATCCAAATCATCCCAGGATAAGCCATTTATACTTAACGAGATGTTGTCTATGGTTGAGGCTCATTTGCAGGTGAAAAGATCAATTGTTAAAGTAGAAAAAGCGGTTCAAAAAGGAGATACCATTATTGATATTTTAAAAAAAGCAGGGATTGATTACCGAAGGGCATATCAACTTTTTTCGGATGTGAAAAACCTTTATGATTTAAGAAATATTCGTCCGGGACAAAAATATTCGCTTGTTTTTGAAGGTGAGGATCTTAAAAAATTTCACTATGAAATAAATTCAGACCGATGTTTAAAAGTATATTGGGGAAAAGACAACCAATTTGTTGGCAGAATTGAAAAGATTTCTTACATTGTGAAGAGAAAAATTATCCACGGGAAAGTGTCAAGTTCTTTATTTTTAACCATTTTGGGCCTCGGAGAAGGGCCTGAACTCGCAGATCGGCTGGCCAGTTTATATGAATATGACATTGATTTTAATCGGGATATCCGTCAGGGAGATACTTTCACTGTTCTGGTTGAGAAGCGGTACCAAGGAAGCGAGTTTAACCATTATGGTCCCATACTGGCCGCCCGGTTTTCCAACCGAGATAGAATAATTCATGTTCTGCGTTACACTGATCCGCAGGGGAAAACTGCCTATTACCATCCGGATGGACGGGCGGTACAAAAAATGTTTTTGAGATGTCCCCTTCCCTTTATGCGGGTGACTTCAAGATATGGGAACAGACGACATCCGGTGCTGGGATTTTCTGCCCGGCACAATGGGGTTGACCTGGCTGCACCGCCGGGCACCTTGATTCGGTCCACTTCCAGCGGAGTTGTTTT
Organism: Candidatus Aminicenantota bacterium; assembly: GCA_030639705.1. Classification (GTDB taxonomy): domain Bacteria; phylum Acidobacteriota; class Aminicenantia; order UBA2199; family UBA2199; genus CAZOWT01. Next base: position 2,688 of record DAOWKX010000202.1, on the reverse strand, counting down.
TAAAACCGGGTATGACCGAATAAAGGGTCGCTATGTTATCATTCGCCATCCCAATCGTTATGCGACTCACTACTATCATTTGAACCGCATCAAAACCGGGATCAAGCCCGGAGTTTCGGTAATCCAGGGTCAAATCATCGGCTATGTGGGAAGAACCGGACGGGTAACCGGTTGGCACCTCCATTACGGGATTCGTAAGAATGGCCGGTTTATAAACCCGCTCAATCTGAAATCCCCCTCCAAAAATCCGGTCAAAGAAGCATTCAGGCAGAATTTCGAGCAATACGGCGCCGCCATGCTGTTTCTCTTATCCGGGAGCCGGATCCTGGGTATTCCGGCCCGGCTTCAGGAGATATTATTGAGAGCCGTGGGCCATCATATGGTTCACTCCGGCGGCATGGCTATTCATTGATTTTGGATATATTTAAATAGTAATCCTTCTATTTTTTTTAGAAATCTATCAAAGTTGTTTGCACCGAGTTTGAAGTCCGTGAAAACCCCTTTTGGATTATTAGGTTGAATTTTATAAATAATGATATTATAATTATTATATAATTATGAAAAAGTCTATCCGGTTCTTTTGGGACAAGAGGAAAAATGCCTCAAATAAAAAGAAGCACGGGATTTCTTTTGAAGAGGCAGAAACGGTTTTCTATGATGAGAATGCGAGGCTTATCCATGATCCGGATCATTCTGAGGATGAGGACAGATTTATTTTATTAGGTATGAGCTTTAATTTAAATATACTGGTCGTTGTTCATTGCTATAAAAGGGATGATGAGATCATAAGGATAATATCAGCAAGAAAGGCGACCAAAAATGAAAGTAAACAATACGGGGAGTATTTAAAATGAAAAAAGAATACGATTTTTCAAAATCCAGAAGAAATCCTTATTCAAAGAACCTGAAAAAACAGATAACAATAAAAATAGAAACTGAAACAATAGAATATTTTAAAAAAATGGCGGCTGAGACCGGAATACCTTATCAGAATCTCATAAATCTTTATTTAAGGGACTGCACAAAAAATAAAAAAAAACTTGAGCTGACCTGGGACGCATCTTAAAGGAAAATGAAGAATGGGAACTTTTTAGAGAAGAGATATGATAAGAATATTTAAAACATTTGTGTTGATATTCTGTTTGGTAATTCTAATTTTTTCATACCTACTATCTCAGGAAGAACCAATTATAACAGAAAAGGTTTTAGTAAAATGGTGGGTAATACCTTTTTTTGCAGTGGATAAGACTGGAAAGCCTGTTATGGATTTGGATAAAGATGATATAGATTTAACTTTTGATAAACATAAGATTAAAGAATTTATTGTTTATAAAAAACAATTTTATTTTACTGAAACAACAATTGAAAAAACACAAACAAAGCCACAGAGGAGATATGTTTTTTTACTTTTTGATACCGCTTTATCAACAATTTCAACAGTAAACCGCTCGAAAGTGATTGCAAAAAGAATTGTGAATGAATCAGATGAAAATAATTACTTTATCCTAATGAGTCTAGAACCTTATAGAGGATTAACTTATTTTGAAGGTCCTACAAATAACAAAGATTTGATCTTAAAATCTATTAATAAGAAGATAAGCAGTAAATATAATAAGTTTTCAATATCTAGAAATTTGAATCCTCAAACCGTTACTGATTCAAGTTTGCGAGAATGGAAAGCCAACCGGGTAATAGATAATGTTAGAGAATCAGGATTTTTTAATTCTTTAAGAACTTTGCGCTATGCATTAAAAACCATTGATGATAATAAGTTTGTTTACATGTTTGCTGAAGGTTTAAGAAATATTAAAGCATTCGGGCGTGGAACAATCTCACACTATATGTTTTTATTAAAAAATGTAGCAAAACTAATAAATCAGAGTGGGGCAGTTCTTTTTATAATAAATCCTTCAGGTGCATTTGAGTCTATGGTGAAATCAAGTTCCGGTGAGTTTTCAATGAGATATTTGGCTGAAATGAGTGGTGGGAAATATATTGAAGGCAAGAAGGAGATTGTTACCCAAAGAATAAACAGTATAAATAGAGCATATTATGAGATTGCTTTTTCAGATTCACCTGATTTTAAAGGGGATGTCCACAAAATTTCAGTTAAAGCAAATAGAAAAGGGATTGAAATTTACTCAGTGAGGGCTTTATCAAGAGGAAAAGATTATAAGGATATGGATGAAATTGAAAGAGAAATATTGATTTTAAATGTTGTAGAAAAAGGATATTTGGCAAAATCAAAACTAAAGTTAGGCAAATTATATTTTGTTGAGAAAAAATCAAATAAAAACCAAATTGCTTATAAATTCAGATTACCTGATAATTATTTAAAAAAAGAGATTGATTTATATAAAGTGTGGATAAATAGAGATAAGAAAGATGCAAAAATAGAGGTTGTGTGTTTAATTCCTGCAAAAACAGAAATTTTTGTGAATATAAAGAAGAAGAAAGGATATAAAGAAAATATTGTTGTTGTTAATAAAAGCCAGAGTTCAGCCCATTTAAAAAAATTGTAAAAGATCTTCCTTTCCAACATAATAGTGGCTTCTATAGCCTCTATCCATAAAAATAATTAAAAATTTAAATTTGGTAATCTATCAGGCTTCTAACAAACATCCACCATCTCATATCTTAAATCCCTCATCTTATAAAAAATACTATAGGTTTATTTTTCAATTAATT
>DAOWKX010000036.1 GCA_030639705.1 Candidatus Aminicenantota bacterium | reverse complement strand
GTTTTAAAAAGCCATTGATGCAGTTCCTTCAGGGAGTGAATCTTTTTCTGGGTTTTCAGAAATTGAGCCAGACTTTTCTTCTCCTTTTCCTGCCTGGCCCGGAGGGCATCCCGGGAAATTCCCCTGTCTGGTACCGAATCAAAAAAAAGCTGATAGACGTGAACGCCGTCATCCAGGCTGAATACCCATCGAAAAATGGATTCGGTTCTGAGCATGTGAAAATTTGAAGTGATGACTAATATCCGTTTGAAATATGCCGGATCCACATGGATTACCCGGGCAAAATAGGCATTGCCTATGGTATCGTAGGAACAGGTTTCGGTGAAAATTCTCTGAGGATCCATTCCCTTACTGATCAAGTATCGGGCAGCAGCCAGGGATTCAAAAACCGGAAAGCCCTTCTGATTCAAAGGCGGAGGCCGATGTACGGTACCGGCACTCAGAGTGACAATGGGCTCTTTTTTACTGATTTGAACTGCACGGTCGAGTCTCGCCTTTGTCCAAGGAGGAATTTCTCCGCCTGCCCTCACACCCCCACCGGGAACGAGTATTACATCAAATTCTAACATTCATGTTTTCCATTAAATTATAATTTGATGGACAGATCAGATTAATTCAAACATTTAAAATATATGATACCCTATCTCATCTATTTTTTCCAATCTAATGTCTTTTAATCCTTTTTAATTTCTGAGAAAATGTATTGTCGAATATAGTCGAAAAAAAATAAAAATATTGTTGACAGAAAAGAAATTTTATACTACTATAACTTTGTTATGCAAAGTACTTTGTTTCTAATAAATTCAAGGAGAAAAAATGAACAACAATCAAGTCAAAGACGAAATTCTATTGATCAGGGAAATGATCGAAAAAACCAAAAGGAATCATGCCGAATCCTGGAAATTTTTCCTGTCATGGGGAATTTTGGTTATTCTCGGGATAATCGGTATGTATGCACTGGTATTTTTTAAAAAATTCAATCTAATCTGGCTCAATTGGTTCACATTCATGGGGATCGGGGTCATAATACAGGTTTTTTTTATTGTAAAACAGGAACAATCTCAAGAAGTAAAAACCTATGTTCATAATGCAGTAGCTCATCTCGGTTTTGCCTGTGGAATGGCCTTTATGTTTACAGGTTTTATTCTGCCCTTACTCAAAATATATTCATACGGGGTTATTCCCATCATGGTGTCCGTGATTGCCGGGGTGATTATTTTTACTTTTGGCGGTATTTATGAGTGGAATTTTCTAAAATTGTGTGGTGTTATCTGGTGGCTGGGTGCTCTGGGCATGGTCTTTGTTCACTGGCATTACCGTACACTAATAGTTGCTCCTTTGATTATTATCGGCTACCTGGTGCCAGGATTTATTCTCCATGCCCGATACAAAAAGAGTAAACAGGAAAATGTCAAATAAAATAATCACCCAACTGGATCCCACAATTCACTCCCCCATCAGGTTGGCAATTTTATCAATTTTGATCTCAGTTGAATTCGCTGATTTTAGCTATTTAAAAAAGGTAACTGAAACCACAGACGGAAATCTGAGCACCCACCTTTCGAAATTGGAGCAAAAGGGATTGATCAGAATAAAAAAATCATTTAAAAAGAAAAAACCTTTAACCACCTGTTCCCTTACCCAAAAAGGAAGAAATGCATTTTCAGACTATCTGAAAAACCTTGAACAGGTGCTTCACTTTAATGAAAATAAAGGATAAATTCTGACCATGAAATCGTTGATTTTGAAGTAAAAATGGTATACAATTCATCAATCATATATTTATTTTACCTAAAGTTTAAGGAGCTATTCACATGAAAAAAATCATATTTTTATTGATCATACTATTATTGGTGATATTAACCCATGCTGAAAAAATTGCTGAATTGGAAGAATTAATGAAACCGCAAATAATAGATATGAGTAATAACAACCTTTATGTCTCTGAAGGCAGTTCCATTTATATCTACTCGCTAAAAGATTTTTCTCTGATCAAAAAATTCGGAAAAGAAGGAGAAGGGCCCCGCGAGTTTAAAGTTAATCCCTTCGGACCACCTATGATTATTGCAGTGATCGGAGACAAACTCTATGTCAGCAGTGATGCCAAACTCAGCACCTTTACTCTGGAAGGAGAATTTCTTTCTGAAAGAAAAGTTCCACCTTTAAGAATTTTTATCCCGGTAAAAGACAAATTTATTGCCAGCGGAACAGCCCAGGGAGATGATAAAAAGATGTATTTGAACATGGGACTGTATGATAAAGATTTAAACTTGATTAAAGAACTTTACCGTTCCGATATGACCATCGGGCCCAACTTTAACTGGGTTTTCCCCAATACTGATTTTTCTTCCATTCCCTACCGAGATCATATTTATGTGGTAATCGGGAAAGCAGGTTTTGCCATAGATGTATTTAATCTTCAAGGTAAAAAAGTCCAAAGCATTAAGAAAGAATATCAACCCCTGAAGGTTCCCGGAGATTATAAGGATAAAATACTCAAATGGTTTAAAACCAATCCCAATTTCAAGCAATTTTATGAGTTTTTTATACAACGTATATCTTTTAAGGATCATTTTCCTCCAATCCGCTCCATGTTGGTAGAAAGCAATAGAATCTACACCTTAACTTACAAGCAGAAAAAGGGGTTGACAGAGCTGATAATTATGGACCTCAAGGGCAAGGAATTGAAGCATAAATATATCCCCCTGGTTGGTATTCCGGGAAATCTGTTTGATTTTCCCATTTTCGTCATTAAAAATCAAAGTTTTTATACTCTAATTGAAAATGAAGATGAGGAAATATGGGAACTCCATAAAGTAAATTTAAAAAAAAATTAAAATTATTTATATAACAAATAAGTCATTCTTGAGCCCGGGCGTAAAACCTGCTACAATTCCAGGCAATACAATATAATTAAGTTATTAGCCATGGTTGACAAATCTTTTTCCTGTTTCAAGCGCCTTGTTCTGATTATTTTACTGACTTCGACTTTTCTACTTCCGGAAATAGTTGAAAAGGTTGAAGTGAAGGAAAGAATTTTTTCCCATGAATTCAATTCAAAAGATATGATTATTATCAGTGATAAAGATTTAAAGCTATTAAAAATAAAGAATTTTACTGATTTGTATTCATTCATCACGGTTCTGAATGTTCATAGAAGGGGACAGTCAGATAGCACTTTTGACCTATCTATGAGGGGAAGCAATTTTGAACAGGTATTGATGCTGGTGAATGGTATTCCAATGAATAACCCTCAAACCGGCCATTTCAATTCCGGTTTGGCATTTACGGTTCAAGATATAGAAAGAATAGAAATAATCAGAGGTGGAAGTTCAACAACTTATGGAGCTGGAGCCTTTGCCGGGGTAGTCAATATTATCCTGAAAAGAAAAAGTGAATTTCATTTTACCGTTAGCGTAGGAAAAAATGATTTCTTTTCTTCGATTTTAAGTGTCGGTAAAGTGTTCAAAAATTTTAATGTGAGACTCTCATGGCAAAGAAACAATTCCTCGGGATTTTACCCGGGACAAGAGTTTGATCTTTACCGCTTAAGCTTAGCCGCTTCCTTTACCGGCAAAGAAACGGAAATTGGGTTTTTTACCGGATACTTAAACAATGACTTCGGGGCTGCCGGGTTTTATGCCGATTATCCTTCATTAGAGGAAATGGGCTCTTTCTTTTCTCAGTTTTTATTGAGAAAAATATTCAAAAGAATAACCTGTAGCTTTACTGTTTCTTACAATACCCTTGATGATTTTTTTACCCTTGACCGCTATGAACCTGATTTTTTCCAGAACCAAAGCTTGAGCAAGCAGATATATTTAAATTTTTCATTTTCTTACAAATTAAAGAGAATTAAGGCTACTGGAGGTTTGGAATTCAAGAATGAAAGTATGGAAAGCAGTTCCATGGGTTATCATAGAAGAAACCGATGGACCATTTATTTAAATACCAATTACCTTTTAAAAAAAGGTGGCATCGATGCGGGGATTCGAAGTAATCATATTTCAGATGAAAATTCAAATTTGACCTTTTATGCAGGAATCTATCACCATATTGCTTCAGGTTTGATCTTCAAAGCCGGATGCGGTAAATCTTTCAGAATTCCGTCTTTTACTGAGCTGTATTATGAATCACCAGCCAATATTGGAAATCCTGAATTAAAACCCGAAGTCAGTTTTAATTTTGAAACCTCACTTTCACTGTTAACACATCAGCAGAGTATTACCTTAGCTCTATTCTACAGAAATCAAAAAAATGTTATTGACTGGATCAAATTACTGGATAATGAAATAGATATGGATACAATCCCATGGGAAGCCCGGAATATTGAGAAGAATGATGTGACCGGATTTGAAATTAATTACCGTTTAAATTTAAAAAGGGCTATGGTTATAGCCGGAGTAGAAAAGTTATTTGTTATTAATAGGAACAGCGGGTTTCAGTCCAAGTATGGTTTGCGGTTTCCCGATTTATGTATTAAAACCAGTATGTCTTACAAACCAGCATCATTTTTCGGAATTACCGCCCAATACCTGTATAAAAGAATCTATCAAACAATTGAAAGGGGTCATTTTCTCAATCTGATATTTGGCCTTTATTTTAAAAATGTCGAAATCAGTTTAGGTGTTGATAATGTATTTAAAACCATTATCGAGGAAATCCCTGGCCTAAAAACTCCAGGTCGCTGGATTTATTTTTCCATTGTTTACCATCAATGATAAATATGAAGAACGAAGGATCAGCTATTGATTATTCAGTCCAGAAGGGGGATATCTTTCTCAATCCGTCCACCACCTGAGGAAATACCTCTAACAGCCGATCAATATCCTCTTCGGTACTGTATTTACCCAGGCTGATTCTTAAACTTCCTTGGGCATCCTCGGGTGATAATCCGATGGCTGTTAAAACATATGACGGTTTAGTTGATTTGGAAGAACAGGCCGAACCGGAAGACAAGGCAAAACCATCCTGATCCAGCATGGCCAGCATGGCTTCGCCTTCAATATGGCGGACTGAAATATTCAGCGTGTTATATAATCTTTTCGGGGTGTTTCCGTTAATCAAAATATCAGGCACCCGATTGACCAATTCTTTTTGAAGCCGGTCCCGCATCTGTCTTAACCTTTGCGCCTCGGAATCCATTTCTTCAACGGCTAATTCTGCGGCTTTGCCCATGCCCACAATACCGGGAACATTTTCTGTGCCCGGCCTTAACCCGCGTTCATGACCACCTCCGAAGGCAAGGGGGTCGATTTTCACATTTCTCTTTTTAAACAGAACACCAACACCCTTGGGGCCATATATTTTATGCGCTGACAAGCTCAGCATATCAACATCTAATTCTTTTACATCAACAGCAATTTTTCCGGCGGACTGGACCGCATCGGTGTGAAAAAAGACTTCTTTTTGATGGACGATTTGACATAATTCTTTTATAGGCTGGATGGTTCCTATTTCATTGTTGGCATGCATGATGCTGACCAGTACGGTTTTTGAGGTGATCTGTTTTATTAATTCATCCGGATCAACCTGCCCTGTTTGATCCACTGTCAGATAGGTGATTTCATATCCATTCTTTTCCAGGTACTTACAGGTATTTAAAACAGCCGGATGTTCTATCTCGGAGGTTATGATATGATTTCCCTTACTTTTTAAATGCTTAACCATTCCCATAATGGCCATGTTATCGGATTCAGTTCCCCCGGAGGTAAAATAAACTTCATCAGTGTGAGAATTAATCAATTTTGCGATTTGTGCCCTGGAGGCCTCGACCCGATACCTGGCCTCTCCGGCCAACCGATAAAATGAAGCGGGGTTATGAAATATTTCTGAAAAAAAAGGTTTCATCTCAGAGAGAACACGGGGATCGACAGGGGTAGTGGCATTATAATCAAAATACCCTGTTTTTCGCTCATTCATCATTTTTTTATTTTACCCCAACCATTATCTTTGTCAATATTAAAAGAAGATCTGTTTTGGTTTAATATCCAAAAAGAGTCGATTCAATATATTAGACTTTTAGCCCCTGAATTGGTACAATAACGATATATGGTTAAAAGACCTAAAAAAGAAGAATATTATCTGAACATCTCCCGAGTTGTATCCACCCGTTCAACCTGTTTAAATGTCCTCATCGGAGCCATTATTGTTAAGGAAGATCAAATCATTGCCACCGGTTATGTCGGCGCTCCAAGACACACCAGCAGTTCACTGGAACACGGATTTTGTTTAAGAAAAAAATTGGATATTCCCTCAGGAACACAGTATGAACTGTGTCGTTCCGTCCATGCCGAACAAAATGCTATTATCAATGCAGCCAGAGCCGGTGTCAGCCTGTTAGGCGGTGACATGTATATTTTTGGTGAAAATCGTGAAACCGGCGAAATCATGAATGCCTACCCCTGCTTCATCTGTAAAAAAATGATTATTAATGCCGGTTTAAACCGGGTTATTACCTCTGTGAGTGGAAAAAACAATCTCAAGATCTTCTATGTAAAAAATTGGGTCAGTGCCTGGCAACAGCATGATATCATAGAAGACAAATATCAGTACGGAAAAGAAAATGCTTGATACCACCATCCTTCAAAAAGCAAGAGAAGAACCATTGTATGTTGGCCTTACCGGGACCATGGCTTCAGGAAAAGGAGAAATAGCAAAGATTTTTAAAAATTTGAATTTTGCCTATATATCCCTCTCTGATATTGTTAGAGAAGAAGCGGGTAAAAGAGGTAAAGATAATATGAGCCGCCATGACCTGCAAAACCTAGGAAATGAACTTCGGAAAAACGGTGGTACTGACATTATCGCCAGGCGAGTCAGAGATAAAATTATTGCTTCTAATAAAAAAGCCTGGATTATTGACGGTATCCGAAACCCGGCCGAAGTCCTGGAATTAAAAAAATTACGTCCGTTTTATCTTATCGGAATCAAATCAGATTTGGAGATTATATTAAAAAGAATACAATCAAGAAAGAGACAGACAGATAGGGTGGAAAATTCTGAATTGGAAAAATTGATAAATCGGGAATGGGGAGTTGGAGAATCCAGTAACGGCCAACGAGTTGGAGAATGTATCCAGATAGCAGATTTTATTATTGAAAACAATCAGGGATTAAATGAATTAAAAAAGAAATGCCTGGATATTATATCCATTATAGAGGATAAAAATGCCTGATAGAACCGCTGTTTATCCGGGATCATATGATCCCTTAACCAATGGTCATATCGATATTATCGAAAGAGGACTGAAAATATTTGACAAAATCACGGTTGCCGCCTTAAAAAATCCTTCAAAAACCTATTTACTCTTTCTGGAAGAACGACTGGAAATCATTCAAGAAACATTTTCTAATAATGAACGAATCGAAGTGGATTATTTTGAAGGATTATTAGTGGATTATTTAAAAAAAAGAAACATTACAACCGTTGTTCGGGGATTGCGGGCCATTTCTGATTTTGATATCGAATTTCAGATGGCTTTAATCAATCGAAGTATGGCTCCGAGTATTGAAACCATATTCTTGGTTCCATCTGTATGCTATTCCTTTTTAAGTTCAAAACTGGTTAAAGAGATCTATCTCTTAGGTGGTGAAATTAAAAAAATGGTACCGGCAATAGTTGATAAAAAACTGAAAGAAAAATTCAAGCAGTTTCCCTTATAACCGGGCTTAATAGGAAAATTTAAAATGATATGTACAAAATGCAATCAGGAATTACCGGATGACACAAAAACATGCCCCTACTGCGGTTTCCAGTTACAAAAGAAACATCCTTCTCAAGAAAAAGCAGCCCCGGATAACGCTGTACTTGACTCAACAAACAAAACAGAAAAACAGTTTGCTAAAGAACTGAAATCAAAAATAAAAAAATCCTTTTATATTAAAAAAGATTTTAATGAAGCAATGAATTACATCGATCTTTATCTCTCCATGATCGGTGTTGATGCTGAAGTGATTGATTACCAGCAGAAAATCTTAGCATCAATAGAACAGAAAGAAGAACCCGAGGAAATTAACTCAAAAGAAGGATTATTCAAGCTGGAATTCGAAACCGAACTCTCACCACCTGAAGACAAACCGGATCATAGTAATCAACAAGAACCACTTCCTGATAAAGAAGCATTATCTCTTGACAGCGAAGAAGAGATTCCAGAACTGGAAGATGGCATATCCACCGCTGATGAATTTGAAAAGAAATCCGATTTTGCCGATAAAATCGTGGACGACAAATCTCCGGTAAGTGATGAAAAATCCTGGAAACAAGACGAGAAAGATGACCGAGATGATGAATTATTGGTGCTGGGCCCAGAGGAAGAAATTTTAGAGTTAGAGGAAAATATAATTGAACCGGATGAATCGGCAGCAGAAAAACAAGACACTTCAGATAAAAAGGATGTATTTAGCCAATTTGAAATAGAAATCAATGAACCGGACAAAAAAAAACAAAGCGATATCATCCCCGGAGAAATTCCGGTTTCAGAATTCGAAAAAGACATGTTGCTGGTACCGGATAGTCAACCCGTCAAGGAATCTGAATTTGAACCTCAAAACCAGGTAGAACCCGGCAATATTCAATCAGGAACAACAGACTCTGTTCAAACAATTCTAAGCGATTTAAAAGAAAAAAAGAAAAAAGCCTTCCGCTGGCTCTTTATCGGGCTGTCAGTGATCGCTTTCATCATATTAATTATCGTTCTCTATATTTTAAACGCGCACAGCAAAAATCAAGATCAAACTGAATCATCGCCTCCAAAAACCCAGGAAATTGCAAAAGAAATGAATGAAGATCAAGGACTATCACCGCTGGGAAAACAATACCTTGAATATCTTAGAAGTGCCAATGATTATTTTCAAAAAGATGATCTAAAAAACGCCGAACATATGATCAATCTTGCCAAAAAAATAAAAATCACCGATGAATTGGTGAATTTGGAAAAAGAGCTAAAAAACAAAAAAGCAAAACAAGAAATTATAAAAAAAATCGATAGCGATGACACTATCCAGCCGGATAATACAGAAGGAATAGCTTTTCAAAAGGCAATAAATTCAACCAATATTATCATATGTCAAGAATATCTTCAAAATTATCCAGCCGGAAAAAATGCCTTCAAAGTCAGGAAAAGAATTGAAGAATTACGAAAGCAAGACAGAAAAATCCTTGATCAACAGCTTGATCAAAAGCTTCGTTTACATAACAAAATGCAATTAAGAACAGTTTTTCTCAGTTTGACGGATCAAGAGACAAAGGATATCCCGGTTAATATAAAAAATATTCCGGCTCAAATAGAAAACCGGTTAATAGAGGGTGACCGGGTAATCATTGACTATACATTCGGATTAATGTGGCATCATTGGGATAAAATCATGAACTTTCAAAAAGCAAAATGGTGGGCAAACCGGAGACATGCCGGTTACTATAACTGGAGATTACCTACAGCCGAAGAAGCAGCGACCTTATCTGCAAAAACCATAAAAAACATTATCACTCTATCCAGCGGTCAGTATGAAATTTGGACCGGTGATGTAAATAGCCTGGATTCCAGTCAGGCCTGGGTTTACTCGCCTCTCAGCAGAAAGTTCAAATCAATCCAGGAAGATCGGTATAAACACTTCTGGTCAGTCCGGGTAATGAAGAGAGAGCGTGATTGAAAAAAATTTTCAATCAATAATAGAGTTTTGAATAATTTTTTCTCTTAAAAAAATTTGGGTAATATGATAATCCCCGCTGCTATTTCTGCTTACCCCGACACCGGATAAATTAAAATCACTTTCAATATTCACCCGGTGTTCATTGGAATCCAGCCACTCATTCACAGCCAATACCGCAGGATTGGTATAACCGGAAACATAAGCGATATTCTCGCCGGCAATGGAAAAATGAATGGTTTCAAGCAAATTTTTAACTCGTTGACTAAATCCATCATGCCCGACCGGAATATTCCCGGATGACATATTTTTACTGTGGAGTCGACACTGTTCCGCAATGGTTTCATTCCATTCTAATTCCTCAAATCCAATACTGATACGGTGTTCATTTACCATTTGAAAAACTTTCTGTTCAACATCACTTTCGGAAATATCCGGTTTACTTAAACAACTCTGAAACAAAAAAGATATGACAAGCACCAAAAACAATATTATCGTATTTTTTATCTTCATTATCATATTTTTCATATTTATTGTAATAAAAACCATACCATAATGTCAAGTGTTGGGCAAATCAGGGATATTTAAATCCGAAAATCAAGTTTCAAAATTTACCCAAAATATTGTACACGACCAAACCTCTATTTACTTAATATAAATTATTTTATAGAATTAAAATATAGTGAATAAAGATAAAACAATCGAAAATTCCAAACTCCAACATGCGCTGATTAATATATTCAAAGTCAGCCTTAGCAATAAACCACTTATGGAATTAGTAAAAACCTCTCATAAAGAATTAATAAAGTTGATGGGCAAGGAAAAAGCAAATAACTTCTTCCTTGCTATGTATGAAGGAAACTATATGTATCTGCTTCCCTATTATAAAGATGAGCATGATAAAGATCCAATAAACAAACCTATATCATTAAAAGGAGGATTAACAGATTATATTAGAAGGAAAAGGACTACTGAACTAATAGATAGAAAAAGACATAAAGAACTTACAGAAAAAGGAGAAGTAGGCCTTATTGGTACGGATTCCCTTGAATGGATAGGTGCTCCTCTTGAATATCATAATAAAATTCATGGTGTGCTTGTTGTTCAAACCTATAATAAAGAGATTAAATATACAAAGGAAGATGTTGAGTTAATTGCTTATGTTTCAAAAAACCTTGCGCAAGCAGTTGATAGAAAAAAGAGAGATTCGGAGTTAAGGGAATACAGAAAAAAACTTGAAAATGACATACAGGAAAAATCTAAAGAAATAGTTGAGAAGAATAAAAAATTAATTGAATCAAGAAAAATGGAAGCAATTGGGATCTTGTCTGCTGGAATTTCACATGAATTTAACAATATACTAAGTATAATAATGGGAAATGCTCAGATGGGTCTAATAAGATGTACACCAGGTGACCAAAATTACAATAGATATAAAAAAATTGAAAAAAGCAGTAAACGTGCAAGTGATATTATCGAAAAGTTAATGTTGTTTACAGAGCATAGACAAAAAACAAAATATTTTAAAAGCAATATATCAAAGATAATTGAAATATCCATAAAAGACCTGGAAAATTTGATCAAGAAATTAAATAAGCCTAATATTAAACTTATTACAAATATTGAAAAAGATTTAAACAGAGTAAAGTTTGATAAAGAGGATATTTATGTTGTTTTAAAAAACATGTATGATAATGCCATTGATGCATTACCTAATGGTGGAATTATTACTATTACTGCCAAAAATTTTGAAGGCATACCCCCTGAATCAAGCCTTGATTCAGATAAATATGTACATATAAGTATAGAAGATAATGGAATTGGAATGGATGAAAAAGCTATAAACAATATCTTTACACCATTTTTTACTACTAAAGATCCTGGTAGAGGGAAAGGAATGGGGATTTCTGAAGCTTATATTATAATAAGAGAACATTATGGATCTATTTTAGTAGAATCTGAAATAGGAAAAGGAACAGTAATGAATGTCTATCTCCCCGCTCTAGTCTATTAGGGTGTCAAGCGGCGTATAGCAACGACCCCACCCTCTATGGCACACAATGGGCGTCCCCAATTTTCTTTATACCATTGGTTGTAATTTGTCCTGATATTTTTTATACTTTGTTTGAAACCCTTAGCTACAATGAAAATTATAGTGATGCTCAGAAATTTATCTCATTTCCCAGTTTACGAGAACGTATATCTCACAAGCCATCCATTCAACCATCAATTTCACCTGAAAAAGGAGCAACATGAAAGATAGAGATTTTGACGAATATTATTTTACAAACTGTTGTGGTCGTCCATATAAAAAGGATGAAGTATGGATGGCGTTTTTTGCTCGTATTGCAGACAATATTGTCAAAAAACTCAACCCAAAGCGAGTTCTGGATGCTGGATGTGCAATGGGATTCCTGGTGGAGGCCTTGCGTCAACGGGGGGTAAATGCCTATGGTTGTGATATCTCCTCCTACGCCATATCAAAGGTTCCGACTTCTGTAAAGGCCTTCTGCTGGCAATCTAAAGTCTCTGATGAACTGGAGGAACAATACGACCTGATCATCTGTCAGGAGGTATTTCCCCATGTACAACTAAAAGAAGCAGAGACAGCCGTCGGTAATTTTTGCCGACATGCCAACGATGTGATTTTCTCTTGCTGCCCCAACTATCCTCCGAACCCATACCATGTGAACCTACAGCCTAATGAGCATTGGGTAAAAACCTTCGCTCGTTATGATTTCCATCCGGATTCAACATTTAACGCTGATTTCATGACCCCCTGGGCAATACGTTTTCAAAGGACGACAACCAATATGGATTCTTTTGTCAAAGGTTCCTATTGGACAAAAAATCTATCCCCAAAAAGAGATTTAAAAAAAAGTATCACCAATTTCAAAAATAGAAAAGTAAAGGATTTTATATGGTTTTTAAAACATCATACAAAAAAATTCTTAATTCACATAGGCATTTTAAAAAAATAGATCAATCTGGTATTTTTTTTACCTTCTATTCAATTAAAGTATTGAAAATCGTATTAAAATTCTCAGATTATTAAAAACCTTTTAGCTTAAAACAGGTATGTCAAGCATTGAATAGTAATCACCACTTTTTTCGGCATTTTTTACAGTAACAAGTGCTTTTTCGATAGCCAACAAGGTTTTTTTCAGCACCAATTCATCATGGGCATAACTTGGTAACATAACTCCAGTCACAGTTATCACACCCTCTTTCAACAACTCCTGCATGTATATGGTTTTCTTCAACCGAAAAATTTCGATATCTTCTTCATTAAAAATTAGCCCAAACCTGAAAGGCGGCCCCTTGACCTGTCCGGATATTCCAATTTCATCACATAAAGATTGAATCCCAGTTATAAGGGTATTCCCATATTCCCATAGGTATTTGACAACTTTCTGAGTCCTGTAAATTTCTATCGCAGCTTTGGCTGCTGCCAATGAATAAACTTCCCCCTTAAAGGTTGGACAATAATGGGTTTTATGAAAAGTCCGATAAAAAATCTCAGATTTTCCCAGGAGAGCCGCCAGAGGCATACCGGAGGCCAATGCCTTGCCAAGACAGGTCAGATCAGGAACCACACCAGTTGATTTTTGTACACTGAATTCCTTGTAGCGATAACCGGTAATAATCTCATCAAAAATAAGCAGGGCACCTGCTTTTTTTACACAATTCCCTATCAATCGCAGGAAATCCAAATCAATATCCCCTTCCAGGCCGGTTTTTTCCCCTCCAAAAGGGCCTGATGGTTCGATAATTACTGCAGCCAACTGTTGGGCATGTTGATTAAATAATTGGAGGAAGTTTTCCCTATTGTTAAACTGAAATTTGTAAAAATAATGATCTTCTTTGGGAATACCTGATGAATCAAATGAAAACATATCAAGACAAAAATCCTGCCATCCATGAAACCCACAAGACAGGATCACTTTTTTACCTGTAAACAATCGTGCCATACGAGCAGCAACCGTGCATACATCAGACCCATTTTTACCAAATACCACCATCTCTCCGGAGGGAAAATCCTCACATAACATTTCAGACACTTCCATTTCCAAAGGATGGGGAAAAGGAGGTAAAGGCCCAGAATGTAAGTGTGATTTTATAGCATTTTGTATACTATCATGGGCATGCCCCAATATGGTCGCTCCCCAACTCATCGTATAGTCAATATATTTTTTCCCATTGGTATCCCATACATAACAACCTTTTGACCGATGGATAAACAATGGGAAACGTTGCCCCGATGCCCCAGATTCAATCCCCTGGGTTGGCAGGTAATACCATAAATTATGCTTTAGGGACTTTTGAAAAAGTAACGTGGTTTGGGACAGGGGTTCATCTGCAACCTGCACTTTCTTAATTAAACAATCGGTACCTCTATCTTTAAACCAAGCGATATTTTGTTCAACAAGATCAAAACCAATGATATGTTCTCCCGGTTCCACAGGGATACGAAAGGGAAAATGAAAACTCGTTTTTTGCCCATATTCAACCTTTTCTTTTGACATTTTAAAAATTGAGACAACTGTTCCATTGATGGTTACAAAGAGCTCAACAGGATTCCCATTTTCAGGATTTCTCTGCCAAACAAGACCACCAGTATTTTTGATTGAAAGGCAAACAGGATAGGTTACCCCCCTGTGGTATCGATCAGGAAAGGTTATTTCAGTAAATTCCGCCCCATGTCTGGGTAGAAAATGGGATTCAGGATTTACATTAAGCCTTTGGTTTTTGAATATGAATCGATACGCCATTTTGATCTTGTTTTTTATAAGTGCCTTTATCCCCCCTGGAAATTTTAGATAACCCCGTTTTATCATATGAGAAATGTGTGTCAGGAAATTGAGATTCCCTTGGACATCAACCATCTCATCATGGAAGAATGTTTCCTTCCCATCGACCGAATCATCAAGTGGCAAGAGTGCTAATTTTAAATTATATCTCCCCCCCTTAAAGGGAGCTTTGGATTCAAAAACAACAGGGGATCGCTGGCCGGGACATATGTTAAATCTTAGTGGGACCCTCTCAACCAATTTATCATTAAAAAATATGCCAATGGCCTGTGCATCCTTATCTGGTTTATAGGAAAATGATTGCCATATATGGTCACCACAATTTTCCAAGAAAAAACTAAGGGTAAAGTCCCCTGAAGCAATAATCGTCTTTGGTATTTTATAACTAACCACCAAGATATGGTGATACCCTTTAATCATTCTTTTTTCAAAATCTTTTGGACTTCCAGGATGATATCCTTTCTTTTTAAGATATTGAATATCATAATGAATCATTGATAAATACTCCGGTATATTGATATTTTGTGGACATTTACAGCTTCTATTAGTACAGTCTTCACAGATCGGGGTATTTTTAGCATTAAACAGGAAGTAATTGTGATTGTTGGGTGACATAAAAATCTCATTCCCATAATTCCAAATATATGCATCTCGAATGATTGAGGAAATCTTTAGGTTTTTACTACATGTTTCCTCACAAGCTCCACATCTACTACAGAGGTAGCTTCGCATATTTTGAGCCTCTTCATAGATTTGTACCATTTTTTCTTTCTTTAGTCTTACCGGTGCATACCCGGCTATCGCATTTTCCTTGGCTTCCTCTATAGAGGCTGTTCCAGGAACCACGGCACAAACACTTGGTTGATTTAAAGAAAACCTGAGCAAATCCGTTACAGAGATAGGATCGGTTTTGGGGTACCATTTTCTGGGTGGAAAAGTTTTGCCTCGACACAACATACCTCCGGCAAGGGGTTTCATAATAATGAGACTTACATTATTTTCCTCTGCCATAGGAAAAACTTCATCCAAAAAACGGTGGATTTTTTCGAAATCCTGGTTGGTTTCTGGATTATAATAGGTAAGTTGATGAAATCCTAAAGGGTTATATGCCAACATGATTGCATCAAAAACCTTGGAATTAATAAGTTTTTTTATGTGATCCACTGAACCATGGGTACTGCAGAATATCCCTTTCAACCTCTTTTCACTTTTTTTTTTTGAAGAAATTCTATCATACCATTTGCACCCCACACATTTACTGAGATTTCAAGGTCACTAATACAATTTATTCCATACACTTCAAGCTGATGTTTGCCAAAAAGTCTGCATGTATTTTCAAAATAGTCCTCAAGTAATTCCACACTTCCCGGGCTCTGAGATAAAACCTTAATATCTTTACCGGATTTTTTAACAGCTTCAGCAATCCAATGTTCGATTCCACCATAATCCGGAGCAGTATGTACCCAATTAATTCCGTACTTAAAACCACTCAACAAGGTTCTAACCGCCTGTTTATGTGGTAACATCTGAAGCTGAGCAGTACCCATACCAATCACACTTAATTGAATATCTGTTTTCCCAATGAATCTATGCTCCATAATCACTCCTGTTTTTTATGGTTTACGTGGTTTAAAAAAACTTTTTACTCCTGGGTTTTGAAAAGAAAGGAATGAACATTTCAAACACTGAGAGGGGGGATTACTATTAAGAATATTCGTACGTAATTTAGTGAATTTTTCTCCAAACCAGACCTTTTCGACCGTATTCTCATCTGACAATGTGGCGTAACTCATTTCACCATGAGAAAAAGGACAAGAAAGGACCTGGAGTCCAGAATTGATAGAAATATGAAAAAAGGGGAACATACAGTATGGAATTTGATTAAATATGTTTCTCAGGCTTTTTTGCCCTTTTGTACCTAATAACAATTTTTTCAGCCATATTTTTATATTTGCTTTGGAAATTTTTGTTTGGGATTCTAATTTCGTTTCAAAAAACTTTGGATAATTTACCACATTTATATTATGCTGCTTTGCCAATTCTAGCGCTTCTTTCAGCCATTGATTGGATTCTTCCTTAAAAAAGAACAACGATTCATTCTTCATTTTCAATCCTTTATACAAAACCACATGACAAAAATTAATTTGTTCCACATTGTATTTGGCAGCCAGTTCAACTATTGCAGGCAGCTCAATTATATTACTTTTCATCATCACAACATTAAATCTCATAATTGGATGAGTCAAGGAGTATTTTTGTTTGTATTGATTGATCTTCTGGATATGTTTGATCAATCGGTCAAATCTAGCACCTTTCCTGATTTTCTCATAGGTTTCCTTCTGAGCCCCATCAATAGAAATATATATTTCAGACACACCGTATTTGAAAATGCTCTCAATGATTTTATCATTTAATAAGTCACCACTGGTCTGAACAATCACCCTGGGTATCCGGTACTCAGAAATTACCCCCAAATGATCGGTAAAATAAGATGATAGCAAAGGCTCATTTCCCAATCCAAGGGTAATGTTGCCGGTGTGTTTAAATACATCACTAGCAATCATTAAAAATTCATCTGGCGTGATAATTCTTAATTTTATAATCTTATTTTTTTTCATACTATTGTAGCACATGATACATTGGAGATTGCACTTATTTGAGATATCCATTTCAACATGGATAAATCGATCACCTTTACCCAGGATGTTATGTTTAGAAAAAAAATGATGAAAACTTGAAAAACTTTTTATTTTTGATAACTTTTCATACGAAAACTGACTTTTTTCCATTAATTATTGATAGCATAAAGGGCTTTTTTTCACAATCATCCCAACAAAATAAATATACGCAAAAGGGGTCGTTAGTGCACCAATCAAGCTGGTGCAATCAAATGATTGTGGACGGGGGGTGCCAACGTGCAAATAGGCCTTTTTTTCTTTTAATCAAATTTCAATACACCATCCCCACTACTTGAAACTAAATTGTCACACTGATCGAGTAGAGAGCTTATTACACATTGTTTAGGTAAGTTCTGGCAGT
>DAOWKX010000126.1 GCA_030639705.1 Candidatus Aminicenantota bacterium | reverse complement strand
GATAATATATCATATTCTTTCCGATAAATGAAATGGCTTGGTAATGACAGATCAAGATTTTCAGGTTCTGGACAGCATGATCGATAATTTTTCTTCTATTTTGGCTTCCAGCTTTATTAATCCAGCCGATTCCGGGTTGATTTTCACCGATTCCAGGGAAATTCGCTCCTGTCTCAGGAAACGGTAGGCTGTTTTCAGGGCATCCAGGTACTTCCCCTGATTGAGATCATCGAAAAAACCAGACCAAGAGCTGTCCGATTCGTTTCTCAGTAGTTTATTCAGGTAATTGAACCGGGTCTCCACCCTTTCCGTCAGGTTTAAGGTGAATGCATTGTGTTGGGATTCGAGAATACTTCGGTATTTGATCTGGCTTTTATACCGGGAATGTTTTGTTAACATTTTGAATAGAGGGGTTGAGGAATATGGAATCAGAAACGGTGAATGTGCCAATAATCCAAAGTTTGGAAACCTTGTTTTCAGATCAATAATAAACAAAAATTCCTCGATAAATTCATCCCAGCTGGACTGATAATCACTGCTGATCCAGTAGTGGTGGTTTTTTATGTCCCGGATTTCAAAAGCCTTAAGCAGGATTTCAATTTGATTTTTATCCGGGATCCACTTGGCTAATTTTTTTCCTCTTTTCTTTAAAAAGGCATCGGTTCCCAGCCAGACCAGGGGTGTATCTTCCACAAAAAGGGATTTGTCCGAGATGATTTCCAATAAATCCGCTTTAAGTTTCTGTTTTTGGTTGAAAAACGAATGGATGGATGTTTGAACTCCCCATAATTTGAAATGATGCTTTTTTATCAGGCTAAAAACCTTGCCTGCATAGTGAAGGTCCTGAAAAATATCATCATCATTGATATTAATGGTTCTGGCTTGGGGTGAAATCTTGTTTTGAAATTCCAGTTTTTGGGAAAAAAGGGTGAGCAGCCTGTCGAACTCCGGGATCGGTAATTGCCTGAGGTGTTTTCCCTGGGTTTTGCAACAAAAAATACACCCTCGGCTGCATCCTCTGGAGAGATTTATCTCGATTCCGGACCGGAGGTGTTTTTTATTTAAGAAATCCAGATTAAAGTGAAAGTCAGTCAAGTCTTTTGGACGGTTGATATGCTGGAAATCAGAAATGATTACCAGCCCGTTGGCCTGAAACATGAAGCCCTGACAGTTTAATAATGTTTCAATGTCATTCTGGTTGATGGCCTCGAGTAATCGCGGAAAGATGAATTCGGATTCACCCCTGACCCACAAATTGAACTGGGGAAGATGAAAGGCGGATTCCAGGGGATTCAGCGTCACCATGGGGCCACCGGCAGCAATGAGTCCTGAAAAGTGTTGCC
This sequence comes from Candidatus Aminicenantota bacterium, assembly GCA_030639705.1. Lineage (GTDB taxonomy): Bacteria > Acidobacteriota > Aminicenantia > UBA2199 > UBA2199 > CAZOWT01. Next base: position 1,035 of record DAOWKX010000126.1, on the reverse strand, counting down.
TGAGCGGTTTTATCCATTCGGATATCACCTGAAATAAATCTTCGTACAGGGTTAAACCCAAGAGATCATAATTAAACCGGTCTTTTCGGAACTGGGGAAGTAGCAGGTTCAGTTTTTCAACCTGTACCTGGAAATTATTATTCAGTAATGAAGAGCCTAAAAATAGCGAAGAGGCTGGCAATGAAAGCGATTGCCACCTCTTGTCCGTTGGGATTGAGGGAACGGCTAACATTATTTTTTTTATTTGGGTTGGAAATATTCTTAATTTCATCTTGATGATTTGGGGCGAATCTTGTTCAACCATATCCAGCTGATCACAACGATTTATGAATATATACATGGTTTTGTTTTGCCTGAAGAAATGGTTTTTTGGTTTCCTTTTATCGATTGTGACCTGAATTTTTTTTGGCTTACATTGGTTGATAAAAAGCCATTTTTGAATGTTTAATAAACAGTCAAGTACCTGCCGGAAAGATTGGTCTTCGGTCCTATAGGTGGCGATCCACTGACCTGACAGTGCTTTAGATTTGTCGGACATCCTGTATTTATATTATACAATAAATCAGATTAGGGCTCTAATTATAAATTAAATATTCATATTTATTAATGAACCTGAGATGAATGAATCACCCGGAATCGATTTTGACCTGAATTAATAAAATTAATTTGAAAAGCCATAATATATTAATAAAATTAATATTGTAAGAGATTTTGAACTTGAAAATAATAATGATTAGTTGTATAAACAACTATTTATGATTCATACAAATAGATTTAAGCTAAATGTCCAACCATCAAAGTCACTTAAAACCGAAAGGAGTGCGGACCTAGTCGAATGATGGAATTTTTCAACAGCGGATTATTCTGGTTTATTGAAGGTATACTGGCAACACTTTTTATCCTGGGATTTAAAGCCTGGATGGAAGACCGGGGAGTACCCATGTCCTGGTGGAAATGGATTAGTCTGGTTATCTGGATTCTTTTTGCCGGTTTTTCCATCGCCTTTGTGGGTACCAGCATCGGAGAAAACGAAAT
>DAOWKX010000259.1 GCA_030639705.1 Candidatus Aminicenantota bacterium | reverse complement strand
TTTTTTATTTGATACGGAATCATCCACGCTTTATGAGTTTTTAACTGCCGATCCATTAAACATCCGATGACAAAGGCATGCGGATATCCCTGGAGATCATTTAATAAAGTATCGGATTCATCATCATTAGAGAATTCAATTTTTTTAAAAGGTTGAGTAGCTAAATCGTTTCCCCTGATGATCAATTTCATGGCCAATTTGTTCATTTTTCCCTCTCTTAAATTTAAATAAAAAAAAGGTTCTTTGCGTTCTCCTGTAATTTTATGATTTAAAAAAAATGGGTGCGTCTCCATTTTTTCAAAATTTTTTACAACCGAATTTGTTTTGATTTCCCCTTTCTCAAAATACTATTTTCCATAATAAAAAATGAAATGTCAAGACCAACATAATTCCAAAATTTACCACCTAATTACATCATAGGAAATTTCTTTCTCTTTTTGTAAAAATAACTCTTTTCCGGTTCTCTTCTTTTGTATACTTTGGCACGCATGCCCTAAAAAAGCAAGGCTAATAAAGTGTCCCAGAAAAAAACTAGGTTGGGTGTAGCTTTCCGATGAAGTGATTGTAAAGGGTATATCACATGTTTCCCCTGCAATTAAAACATCAGGGATTTCGGTATAGGGCGCAACCCACCGTGATCCCACTGCCAACTGCCAAGATAAGAATGTTCTTCATTTCTTTGAAATCATTTGACCAGAATGCTTGGTCCAATGCAGCAATTGGTCCGGATGTGTGAAGGTTTCCAGTTTTGGGAGTAACATCGATCAAACGATCATTGATGTTCAAATTCTCGGAAAGTTTGGATGGGAAGGTCGTGGGACTCTGAGATGTAATGAAAAGGTCAATATCATCCAATTTGAGATGATTGTTCTTCAGGAATTTCTTCAGTCCATCCTGGGAACACTCCAGGCATTCCTTCAGATAGGTCCTCTTTTTCTTGATTTGAAGAATATGTCTTTTCTTTCCTCCAGCTCCGAGATTGGTCCACTCCACAATTGAAGAAAAGGAATCCTTATACTCTGGATATGTGAACTCATCGAAAGCGATGAAACCCTGGCCTTCCGGTCCTTTCTCAAGTATTATCGCTCCGGCAGAAGGCATGAATTCGAATCCAACTGTAAATCCCGGTGTTGGGTTTGCATCTCCTGAGATTATAATGCCTTTTTCCGCGGTTTCAGTATTGATAAATCCTGATAGAACACCTAGTGCAGTGACCACACCTGCTCCACCATTGTTCAGGTCAAAGGCAAAGGTAGTCCCGTTTTCGTTGAACAATGGATTTGCGCCTATCCTTCTTTGTAGGAATGCAGCGATCGCGGGTTCTCCGATATGCTCATCGCGATAGATCCCGGTGTTAATCAATAGCCCTAATTCTGCTGGGTCGATCATACCCTTTCGAATACAGTCCTTGGCAGCCTTGACCTCCAATACAATGGAGCCTATTTTCATCAGCCTTGGCATTGTAAATCCGGTAGACCTAATTACTGGAGCCATACTTTTTCACCATATCATCCATAGTAAAGATCACTACACCAACCACTAGGCCGGATGCATAACATATTAGCATAATACGCTCGCCTTTCTCCAGTTTCCCTTCTTGTAGGTATTTGTAGAGTGCTACAAAATGAGTTGTGGATGCAGTGTTTCCAAAATCGTGAAGATTAATCACTACATTCTTGGGCGTTACTCCAAACAATCGTCCCATATGTTTTATTCCAGACATTATTGAGCGTTCGGAGGTTTGATGAGGTATGATCCTATCGATCTCATTGAATGTTAGACCCGAAAGGTCCAGTGCCCGTTTTAATAGCGGTGGGGAATCAGATATCGCAATCCTGTGGATCTTTCTCGCCCTCGCCTTCATGATCGCGCCAGGTCGTTTCCTATCAGGTTTACCTATACAAAGATCGCTATATTTTGCCAGTGTAGTGAAATTGGAGGCCATAAGTCCTTCTTCACCAGGCTCAGCCCTTTCAAGAATAACAGCAGCGCCAGCGTCTCCCACAGTAAGAGAGGCCAGTTCCATTGAGGCAATGCTTTTGACATTTTCCACAGCGTTATCCGCTATCGTAGTGATATATTCTCCAGATATCACCATTCCCTTTTTGATGATCCCGTTCTTGATGTAATTATCCATCAGATACACGCCTGTAAGCATACCCGCACAAGCGTTGGAGATGTCAAATGTCAGGGCCTTATTTGCTCCGAGTTCCTGTTTGATCAGGATGGAGAACGGCGGTTCATAAATGTGCGTCATTCCACCCTTGTATTTTGATATCGAACAGACGATGATCATCTCAATGTCCTTGGCTTTATGTTTTGAATACCTTAAACATTCCTTGGCCGCCTCAACAGCCAAAAAGTAGGAATCCTCCCCTTTGGAACACTTATGCACTTCATGTATTCCTGTGAGTTTTTCCATATCAAAGGGAAGTTTATGTTTCAATCTGGAGGTCAGTTCTTGCATTGTTATCTTCTTTTCAGGAACCTTCATGCCCACGCTCTCGAATTTGCTTTTAGAAAATTGCGGACCGTTCTTCGATTCCTTTTTGGTCTTCTTTACCAAGAGGTAACCTCCAATAAGTCTGATGAATTTCTTATATTTTTAATTATTCCATAGAAAAACAGATCGGCTAAGGACGTTATCTCCTTTTACCGTATCGCTTCAGTAGCTTGAATAGATTGTCTTTTGTCCCTTCGTCAATAATACCATCTTCAAACTTTTCCTGGACATCTTGTATAGAAACAACATAGGAAATTCCTTTTTTCATCTCAATGAAATATTAGGTGAATTATTGTCCATTGTCAATAGATTAATAAAACCAGAATTCATCACCTAATTTTAATTCAAGTTTTTTTGCCCTCATCAGCAAAAATTTTTGAGGCATTTTTCTTTTTTTCATCAAATAATCAATTATAAATCACTTTTAAACTTTAAATTTAAAAAAAACTGTCCGTTTTTAAACTTTAAATGACAGGAGGTTTGATTTTCTTGTGATAATTAAAATAATGTGGTATAATACCAAATTAAAAAAAATATTTGAAGATAGATATAAAAATTGGTTTTAAATAAAAGAAATTAATTCAATATCCGTTTTCACCTATTAAAAAATGAAGGAATAAATTTATGAATTTTACTCAACTCAATTTACACAAAGATGTTCTTATGGGGATAGAGGATGCAGGTTTCACGCATTTAATGCCTGTTCAGGAGGAAACCTTTAAACACAGTTTAAAGGGGAGGGATGTAACTGTCCAATCTCAAACCGGAACCGGGAAAACAGCTGCGTTCTTGGTAACCATTTTTCAACATTTTCAGACTAAACAATCATTTAAAAATAGAAAGGCCCTCATTGTAACCCCCACCAGGGAATTGGCTATTCAGATCGAGAATGAGGCCAAGTTGCTGGGGAGACATCTCAACTTGACAATTGGAAGTTTTTATGGCGGGGTTGGCTATTATCATCAGGAAATGCTTCTCAAGCAAGGTGTGGATGTGGTCATTGGCACTCCCGGCAGGTTATTGGATTTTAACTCCCAGAAAAAACTCAATTTTAAAAATATCGGTTTCCTGGTCATTGATGAAGCAGACAGAATGTTTGATATGGGTTTTTTACCGGATATAAAAAAAATAATTAGGCATTCATCTCCTAGCTCAAAACGCCAAACCATGCTTTTTAGTGCCACTCTGGGCAGAGATACAAGAGAGCTGGCCAGTAATTTTATGAATCAGCCTGTTTCAATCTGGATTCGTCCGGAAGAAGTTGCGGTGAATCGTATATCCCAGGTTCTGTATCATGTGGGCAGTCGGGAAAAAATAAATTTGGTTTTGGGGATTTTAAAAAAGGAAGCCCCGAAAAATGCACTAATTTTCACAAATATGAAACGGGATACGGTACAGGTGGCCAACCACCTGGATATGAATGGCCACAAATGCATGCATATCAGTGGTGATCTCACCCAGAAAAAACGTATAAGTGTACTTGAAAAATTCAGGGCTGGAAAGGTTCCCTTCCTGGTAGCAACCGATGTGGCAGCCAGAGGTTTGCATATAGATGATCTGGAAATGATAATCAATTATGATCTGCCCGGAGATTGTGAAAATTATGTTCACCGAATTGGCCGTACTGCCCGTGCAGGAAAATCCGGTAAAGCCATTACCTTTGCATGCGAAAAATATATTTTTAATCTTGAAGCCATTGAATCCTTTTTAAATATGAAGATACCGGTTGGTTATGTAAGTGATGATATGTTTTTGGAAAGTAAGAGTAAAGGGTTACGGTTTGGCGTGAATAGAAAACAAAAACGGAGCAAAAGGAAAATGGCCCTGCCTTCCAAAGCAAAAAAATATGAGTTTCTCAGAAAGAAGGATATGTCTAATGGTGCTGACAGAAGAAGGAATCGGTCAGCAGTCAATAAAAGAACTGTAAAATCCAGTTGGAAAATAGATCGAAAAATCTCAAAAAAAGGGAATTTCAAACAACAAAGATCAACTATTGAAGAAAGATTGGCCTATTATAGCCAGAAATATGGTGATAAATTCAAGAGTCAGACTCAGGGACCGACATCAGGGGATGATGCCATCCGGGAAACCGGATAAATAATTCGACTTCATTTTTTATCACATAACCAGACTTTTCCAAAATTTGAAGTATGAAATGATTTTTCGACTTTTAACCCGGCAGCATCAAATTCCTCTTCTCTGGAAGAGGAAATGAATCGGGAGTAATTTGGACCTTCGATCCACTCGATCAGACGAACGAACCATCCCCCGTCACAGCAATAATCAAAAACGACCACGTATTGGTATGCAATACGAGAAATATTATTTAAAATAGTTTCCCTGAATTCAGGGGAGAGTCCGTGTAAAAAGTATCCGGTTGAGACAATATCAACGCTATTTGATGGTATTTGATGGATATCTACCAGATCAAATTTTTTGAAACTGATCTCAGGGAATTTCTTTTTCCCCCTTTTTAATAATTTTTCTGAAAAGTCGAATCCGTATACCCGGTGACCCTGTCGGGCAAAGGCAGCTGCTAGGATACCGCTTCCCGTGGCCACATCAAGAACAGAAAGATCTGTCGGAATGTCCAGCTTTTTAATCGCTTTTTCATACTGGGGGAAGAGATTCCATTCGATAATCGGATATATTATTGAAACCAGATTAAAAAAAGATCTGGCTTTTTTCCTTTCTGAAATAAAGTTGCCATATAGCTTATTGCTCATATTGTTATTTTTATCAATTCATTTTTACACAAAATTGAGGAAAAGTAAAAAGAGACCTTGCAAATCCAATACCCTGGCTTGTGATCCCGGTTTTTTTCAGTGGTTTGTTTTTATATTTAAAATAAAATATAATAGATTTGAGTATTAGACCAAGGAGGAATAAGATGCCCAAAGGAAGGGAGAAACCCAAAGCCAGTGAAAAGAAAAAACCCAAACTGAGTCTTAAAGAAAAACGAAAGAAGAAAAAGGAGAAAAAAGAAAACATATAGTAGCCAGGTTTACTGAATTGAATGTTGACGATAAAGCCATAGTTCAGAATAAGGAGTATATCCTTCATCCAATAATGCACTCACTCAGTTAGTATCTACAGAATTCTCTCTTCTTCTTGACATCGGGATAAAATTCTGATATATATTATTTTTGGTAAATAAGGGAAAGGATTCATTATCTATGGTAATACTGTTTACTTTGGGTTTAATTGATCCTCTGTTTATTTACTATGAATTTTAAAAAGGAGGCAGAAAATTATGCCTAAAGGTAAAGTGAAGTGGTTTGACCAGCGGAAAGGTTATGGTTTTATTGAAACTGAAGAAGGAAAGGATGTTTTTGTTCACTATTCCGGTATTCAGGAAGAGGGATACCGTTCCCTGGAAGAAGGGGATAAAGTAGAATTTGAGATCCAGACTGGTCCTAAAGGTGAACAGGCCACCAAAGTCGTCAAAATATAAACAGCCAATAATATTTTTTCAATCACCATTGATTTCATTCAAGGGAGGCGTCTAGCCGGTCGGGTAATTTTTTGAGTATGGGTTAGATTTTGACAATTTAGATTTCACTCCTTATCGGGAATGCCCGGCCATTTTGGGTCAGGTTTTTCAGCTCCATGGTTGTTCGTTTGAGCTGTTCAAAACAGTCTTGGTAATCCTTTTTTAACTCTTCTATCTTTTTTACTATCCGGTTATATTCATCCAGAAAGTAATCATGCTTTTTCTTGACCATTTGCTGGTATTCCTTTTTGAGAACCCGGAGCCGGTTATGGTATTCCTTCTTTTTTTCAATAAACCGGGCCAGTGTTTTTTCATATTCCTGTTTCAAATTCAGAGTGTTGGCTTCCACTTCGGTGATGAACTCTTTTTTCAATTGGGAAATTATTTCTTTTACAGATATAATCTGATTTATTTTATAGGCATTGGCTCCGGCAAATGCAAATCCATGCTTTAAAACACCCTTTCTTGCATTATTAAGAGCAATAGATATACAGTAATTTGCGTTGTCAGCCTTACAACTCTCAAGACATCTCCATGGACACTTGAACTCTTTTTTCTCACCTGAATTAACATCTTTTAGAAAACTGTTTAAAATAGCTCTTCCAGGCATCCCAACAGGGCTCTTTATGATAACAATATCCTCTTTTTTCGATTCAACAAAGCTTTTTTTAAAGTTTATATCAGCATCACATTCATGGGTGGCTACGAAGCGGGTTCCCATCTGTACACCACTGGCTCCCATTTGTATATATTTGTATATGTCACTGCCATTAAAAATTCCGCCGGCTGCAATAACCGGTATTTCTCTTGTAAACTCTTTTTCAAATTCTTTGACTTCCTTAATAACCCCTGGGATTATATTCTCAATGCTGAAATCTGGATTTTCTATATCTTCTTCCTTGAATCCTAAATGGCCCCCTGCTTTTGGTCCTTCAACAACAACGCCATCAGGGATGGTATCAAAGTTTTTTTGCCAATATTTGAATATTAGTTTTGCTGCACGAGCTGAACTTACAATTGGCACAACCTTTAAATTAGCTCTCTTTATTTCTTCAATTGGAATCCCCCTTAAAGGAAGTCCAGCTCCAAGAAATACAATATCCACTTTCTCTTCAATTGAAACCTGAAGCATATTTCGAAAATCATTCAAAGCAATCATAATATTAACACCAATTATGCCATCACTCAGACTCCTAGCTTTTCTTATCTCTTTTCTTAAAGCCCTCATATTTGCTTCAATCCCATTCTTAAAATAATCTGGCTCAATCATTCCTATTGCATTTGCAGCTATTACTCCTATACCTCCTTCATTTGCAACAGCAGAAGAAAGTTTGGAAAGAGAGATACCTACTCCCATTCCACCCTGAATAATGGGTAAATCGCTGGTGATATCACCGATCTGTAAGGGGGGAAGGTTTAAAAGACCGGGCTTCAATTTCCGCAGGGTGATTTTGGGTAAATGAAGTTTAGGCAATTGGAATAGATTTTTTTTAACTTTCATATTATTTTTTATCTGCCAGACCCTCATCTACTTCCAGGATGAAATATTATTATAACATAGCGGAAATTTGAAGTAAAGGCAGAGGTTAAGAGTACCGGGTAACTCGATAGTAACTCACTCACTTCGTTTGTATTATTCAGTGGTTATTCAATTGTTATTCGTAAATTGTAAAGTGCGAAGTTACAGGGCTTCTCTCAGATTCTGAACTTCTTGTCGTTTTAACTTCTATCTTTTGGCTCATTTTTTCCAGCCGCACAAAAGTTATTCCCCCCTGTTCAACCTTGAACTTAAAATACGTACGACACTTTCAAAAACACGGTATGACCCTGGTCGGATTCTTCTCCGATGTTGCCGGTTCCCTTTTGATAGGCCAGCTGAATGGTTCCAAACGGGGGCTGAAACCGGTAAACAAATACCACCTGGGTATTTTGTTTGTTGATGGCAGAATTGGTTTGATAAAAAAGTTTCAGATACAGGTCCTTGGAAAAATAGTTGGTGAGCCGGAGAATGTGGATCCACTTGGTCTCCTGGTCCGGATCCGGATTCAGAACCAGCCGATGCAGACTGTATTCCAGGGACAGTGACGTGAGCAGTTTGAGATTGATTCCCCCGCCGTACAATTGAATATCCGAATCAAAATTACGACCAAAGGCATAGGACAGGTAAGCCGACTGCCACTCCCGGGTGTTATATCCGATTTCAATAACGGTGCGGTGGTTGTGGAATTCCTTTTCATAGAGCTTGAAATCGTTTATGTATTTGAGTTCAAATGAGAATTTATTGGTAAGATCCAGTTCGATTTCTTGAAAAATCTCCCAGCTGCGTAGAACTCCCTGGATGCTCCAGTAGATGTTGTAGTTGGAGTTGTATTCCAGCCGCTCAATCCCGTGCTTTTTTATCCACCACTGCTTAGTCAGATTGGTATCCAGTACACGGCGGTCATCGTCTTTTATATAACCTGTCTGGTTGGCGTTGTCAGCAAAATTTTCCCCGATCTGGGTATAGCGTAAGTGAATGTGAAAGGTTGAGCTGTCGTAGCTGGGGCGTAGGAAAAAGGCCAGGTTCTGAC
>DAOWKX010000037.1 GCA_030639705.1 Candidatus Aminicenantota bacterium | reverse complement strand
GAATTTCGCTGCTCCCTTTATTCGTACGGAAGCCATACTCTGGCGAGAAACCGGACTCTTTGTGCATTATAAGTTGAAATTTTTATCCTTTGATATTGCTGCAGTCAACGGAGAGGAAAATCTGGACACCAATTCAGGAAAAGGCGGTATTTTTCGTTTGGGAGCAGAAGGTAAAAATTGGCTTGTCGGGGTTTCCTATAAAATCCATGACGGATTTGGGTCCGAACAACAAAAAGAGTATAAAAACCATACCGGGATTGATTTCATGTTCCGGATATCAAAATTTATAATATCTGGAGAGTGGATCTGGGATGAATACGGCTTTCATCGGCCCTTTGATGTTGAGGATATATACTGGCCCCGAAGTCTCTATTTTAGAGATATCTTTTATCAATATAAAACACCCATTAAAGGAAAAGGAGGGTATATTAATTTACTATATAGTTCAAAAAAATTGATATTCAACATAAACTATGGAGAATACTATCCCCAGAAAATCGACCACCCCTTACATGATCCCCCCATCAAAAGACTGGTAGGTAAAATCGCCTATAATTTTATTAAAGATTTTCGAATATACTTTACCGGCCTGGTTGAAAATCAACGGGAAGAAGAATCCTGGAGCTCGGGTGCCAAACCCTATGCCCTTCTTCTGGGTCTGGAATATAACCTATAAAGATAAAACCCCTTACTGCAGAGAGAAGACAATTACCTGTTAAATGATACCGACCTCTTTGAATAATTTTAAAGTTTCTTCAGCCTGTTTTTCATCAAGCTTGGAAATGGCAATCCCGGCATGAATAATCACCCAATCTCCAACTTCAACATCATCAAGAAGCATCAATCCCACTTCCCGGGTGACTCCACCGACTTCTACCTCTCCCATATCTTCTTTTATTTCTTTTACCTTCATTGGAACAGCCAAACACATTGTTTTAATTCTCCTTGAAATATTTTGCAGCTGCTAAAAAAGCCTGTCCCAGTGAAATACCGCCATCATTACTGGGAATTTCCGAATGAATCAATACCTGGAATCCACTTTCCTTCAGACGTTTTTTGCTAATTTCCAGCAACAAGGTGTTTTGGAAAACACCTCCCGTCAGCCCCACTTTATCAATTCCGGTTTCCTCCCGGGCAATCTTTGCCATCTCAACAAATCCCTGTGCCAGGGTTAAATGAAAACTGTACGCCTTTTCCGGAATATCACGCTTATCATGAATGATTTCACCAATGGCGGGAAGGAGATCAAGCATATAGAATTCATCTTTTTGAATTGAAAATGAATATGCTGAATCGGACTTCGAACTTCTCTCTGCCCAGGCCTGAAGTAATGACGGCAGTTCACCGTCAAAATCACTGAAATCTCCGATTCCCATCAGCGAAGATACGGCATCAAACCATCTGCCGCAACTGGATGTCATGATCACAGCTATATTTTTTCGGATCGTTTCCAAAACCTTCATCCCCTTGGTCTTAAATTTCCTGGCAAATTGACATACCGTTTCTGAATCACCGTATCGGGCATTCAGCAGGGACAGGGCAAATCTCCATGGCTCTTTAATAGATTGCTCACCCGATGGCAATAGCTGATATTTAAGATGTCCAAACCTGGACAGGTTCTGATAATTTCCAACAAAAAATTCACCCCCCCAAATTTTTCCATCATCCCCATATCCGGTTCCATCCATAGAAATTCCCAGTATCTTTCCTCTCTCTTTTTTTTCTGCCAGCAATGATCCCACATGCGCCCGATGGTGCTGTACCTCAACCACCTCACACCCACTGAATTCCTGAGTTAACATCCGGTTGGGATACTCTGGATGTTTGTCCAATACCACCAGATCAGGATGAAACGAAAATAGTTTTTGATATTGTTGAATAAGCGTTTTTTCTGCTTCAATCGAGACGGGAGAATCTGTATTTCCGATATACTGACTCACGATTGCCTTGCTACCAAATAAAAAGGTAAAGGTGGTCTTCAACATGGCTCCCAATCCCAAAATATTTTTCGAAACAGGAAGAATGAGATCCAGTGGCAAAGGCACATATCCTCTGCTTCTCCGGATCATATACAATTGCTTTTCGAAAACTCTGGCCACCGAATCATCGGCAAAAGTATGAATCTTTCTGTCATGGGTCAAAACCAGATCAGTGAGATTAGTTAGCACTCTCAAATCATCTTTATAAATAATGGGTTCATCTGATACATTTGCACTGGTCATCACCAGTGGTTCTCCAACAGCCTTCAACAATAACAGGTGAAGCGGTGTATAAGGAATCATAAACCCGATGGTGTTTTGCCCCGGAGCAATAAGATCGGAAAGGGTTGAAGACTCTTTTTTCTCCAGCAACAGGATCGGTGCCGACGAAGAATCCAGGATCTGCCTTTCCTTTGTGGAAACCAGACAGTTTTTTTCAATCATTTCCAGGGTTCCCATCAG
>DAOWKX010000242.1 GCA_030639705.1 Candidatus Aminicenantota bacterium | reverse complement strand
TTTTCCGGTACTGTTAATTTCCACAAAGATCGTCCAGAGCAGGAACCTGAAAAATGCTCTTTAAGTTCCAGAGTAGATCCTTTTTCGTTCAACTCCGGCTGGAAACAATCAGATGGATAATCATAGATCAGTTGAACTTTGATCTGGTTGCTCTTTGTTGTTTGTATCATGCAATCACCGCTGACTGTATGGATGTCAACCGAGGTTTTGTTCTTGAAGGTTTTAATGATTTCTTTCTTTTCAGCTTGAACTGAATTGACACAGAAGAGCAATAAAAAGATAATCAGTAATAACCGAATGATTGAATTTGTTTGCATATTTTCCTCCATAATTATTTGGTTTTTTTCAGGTAAATATTACCATTGATGGTTTTTATCTTAATCCTATGTTTTCCGCCTTTTATATTGGCTTTTCCATAGATATATTTCCGGTAGGATCCATTTCTTTTTTCCCAGGTGTTGGATTCTTCAATATTAATTTTAAAATCGCTGGTGATCTTATATTTTTTCCAGTTCCGTTTGGTATAGACCAATTCAATATCAATGTTCATCGAAAGATTTTCTGGGACAGTCAGAGAAATATCTCCTCCCATAGAGGAGAGTTCTACATCCCTTTTTCCTTTTTTCGGATCGCCGGTCATAACCACTTCTATATCTCCTCCCATTGTGGTGGCTTTTACCCAGCCATCGATTTGATCAATGGAAATATCGCCGCCCATGGTCTTGGCTTTGGCAAACATTCCGGCATATTTAATGTTGATATCTCCACCCATGGTATAAACGTCAGCTCCTTCGACCGCCTTATCCACATTGATGGAGCCTCCCATGGTGGTGATTTTGACCACTTTACCGGTGGATTTACCCTTTCTGGATTTCACGTTCCGGTACACAACGTTTCCGCCCATTGACGATCCCTTGATGTCGCCGACCACGTTTTCCAGAAGTACACGTCCACCCATGGTTTTTACATAGCCATCAATATCAGAATCAGTAAGAATAATTTTTCCACCCATAGTGGTCATTCGTATCTCACCTTTTAACCGGCTGAGATTCAGATTTCCCCCCATGGTTCGGCCTTTAATATCTCCTTCAACATTTTCAATGGAGATACTTCCACCCATGGATTTGAGTTTTAAATCAAATCGGCGGGGTACCTGTATCTCAAGTTCAGGGCTTCTGCATTTCCCGGACTGAAATGCGTTGAAGTCGGATTCTATCTTAATTACATCACCGGACTGTTTCAGTTCAAGGTTACATTCGTCAGTACTATCATTTTTAAAATAGACTTTCACATAAACCACTTTTTTATTCCATCCAATGATTTGAATAGAACCTCCGGATTTCAGATTGACATCCAGTTTCTGACCTTCCTTTACTCTAAATTCCTTTTCCAGCACTTCGGTTGAAAAGGCAGGCAAACTGATTAGGATTAAGGTTACCAGTAATACCAATAATCGTTTCATTTGAACCTCCTCAAATGTGATTTTCATCATTTTCTCATCCGCCACTATAATAATCTTAATCAGCATGATTATCGCCTGTTATTGCAATTTAATACTCACAAAAGGTTCGAAATTGCAATTTAGTACAATTGCCAAGAAAACTTACAAAATTGAGGTAAAGGTGGGGAGAAGTAAAGGAGAAGGGAAGGTGAGGGAATAACTGGTTTTGTGAAAATGAAACTCTAGCCGGTCAGTGCCTTATTTTTTGTCTATAGCGGGAAGGAGTCATCCCGGTGAATTTTTTGAAAGCTGTGTTGAATACGGATTTGGAATAAAAACCCACATCATAGGCAATTTCCAGTATGGTTTTTTTTCTGTCAACCGGATCCACAAATTTTTCCTTTGCTTCTTCAATCCGGTATTTGTTGATAAAATCATTAAAACTCTGTTTGAGTTTTTCATTCACGATCTGGGAGAGGTGGTTGGGGTGCACCATGATTTTTTCAGATAATTTTTTCAGAGTTAAATCAGGGTCCAGGTAAATTTTTTCTTCCTCCATGATTGTCAAAAGCTTGTTCTGGATCTCTTCGGCCCGGTCAGGAGTAAGAGCAGATGTCTGGTACTTTTTTATTTTTTTTGTGGGTTTTTTCTTTTGCAATCTCCATAACAGAAAACCGGCGACAAAAACCAGTAGGATCAGGACCCGGGGAATATAAACCAGCAGGCTCTCTTTGAAGTCAGACTGGATTCGAAAGGGATAGCGACTTCCCTTATTATTCCATTGTCCCAGATGATTACAGGCAATGACCTGAAAACAATAGTTTCCAGGGCTCAGGTTAAAATAAAGAGCAGTCCGTTTTTGGTTGGCATCCAATGTTATCCACTGGTCTTCAAAGCCCTCCAGTTTATACCTGAATTGGGTATTTCTGGGGGCACTGTAGTTCAATGCAGTAAAATAGAATTCAAACATGCGTTTGCCGGATGCTATAAGCGGGTTTTTCTGATGAATATAAGAATTGTTATCTATGATAATGTCTTCTATAACGACCGGAACTTCATGTTTAGGTTTTTTTATCTCTTCAGGATTTAAAATAGCCAATCCCTTAATGGTGGGAATATAAAGTGTTCCCTCCCTGGTTTTCCAGATAGAGGGCTGGATTCCACCGACACATTCGCTGCTTTTCATACCATCTGATTCATTAAAAAATGTGGAAGTGATATAATCGGATTCAGCTTTGAAAAAATGGTTCAAAGAGTTTAGTGATACCCTGAAAATTCCTTTAAAGGAACTCATCCACAGGTAAGCATGTTTCCCTTTTCTTGTTTGAGTCAGAGAAAAAATAAAATTGCTGTGAAGTCCAATTTTTTCAGTATAATGGGTAAATGTTTCATTTTCCAACCGTAGCAGTCCGATTCCGTTGGTTCCAATCCACAAAACACCCGGTTGATCTGCAGATTCGTAAATCGCCAAAACTTCATAGTTCGAACCATCCCCATTGGTATTGAAATGGCGGATTGTTTCATGCTTGATTTGGGTTAATCCCTTTTGGGAACCCACCCAGAGGTTATTATTGCTATCTTCGAATAAGGTATTAATAGAATGTCCATTCAATTTGTCTCGGGTGATAAATGTGTCGTTTATGTAACCATTCAAGCCTTCTGAGGTACCTACCCACAGGATGCCGGAGTGGTCCTGATAAATGGATTTAACTGTAGTGGATCGCAGGCCTTGATTTGTGGTGTAAGACATGATGGCATTATCTGTAATTCGATTCAAGCCTCCTCTTTCGGTTCCCACCCAGATTTCGCCATTTTTTGTTTGGAATATGGTGTTGATCCGGTTGGCCAGCAATCCATTTTTAGTTGAATAAATTTTTATCATCTTATTATTTTTATATTTGCACAGGCCTTGGTGCCGGGTGCCGATCCAGAGAAAACCCTGGTGATCCTGTAAGACCGATGTGGTCGTATTCTCCGGTATACCCTCTTCTATCCCGAGTGTAGAGATGATCCTGGGCTTCATCCGGATAATACCACCGGTATAGGTACCGATCCAGATGTTATTTTCTCGATCTTCGGTGATGGTATGGATAAAATTATCACTCAGTCCTGTGGAGGTTGAAAAATTGGTGAGTTTTCCATCTTTGATTCGAAAAATTCCCTTTCCATAGCTCCCGATCCAGAGAAATCCCGTATTATCTTGAAAAATGTCCGTAATGGGAACAGAGGACAACCCGGATTCTAACGGAAAGGGAGAGGTGATCCGATCATCTTTGAACTTCTTCAAGCCTTTCTGGGTTCCGATCCAGATATTTTCTGATTGGTCTGAATATATGGCTGAAATTGATTCGCTGGTCACAGGAGTAAAACGCTTTCCACTACTGGATTGATCTTTTCTTTTTATAAATAATCCTTTTTCTGTTCCAATCCATAGATTACCCTTAATGTCCTCGATGATTGCGGTAATTAATAAATTAAATGAATCCTCACTGGTATTAAAATAACTGATTTTTCCGTTTTTGTAGTAATTCAGTCCCTTTGCTGTTCCGATCCAGATGGTTCCGGAACGATCCTGGTAAATTTTTTTGATACGACTGCTTGACAATTCATCGTTAGCCTGGAAACTTTTCCATTTTCCATTTTCCAGCAGGGTAATACCGCCTCCGTCGGTTCCAATCCACAACCTGGCATTATGGTCTTCATATAGGGTGAGAATTCTGTTGTTTTTTAAATCCGGCGTATTCCAGATATTATTGATCGGGAAGGTGATTCCGTTAAAACGGATCAAGCCCAGGGGTGTACCGAGCCACAGATATCCGTCGCGGGTTTGATGGATAGACGAAATTGAATTCTGAGGCAATCCATCCTCTATCATCCAGGCTTTGATCATATACTGGTTGGTATCAGATGCCTCGAGGACGGTTGCTATCATAAATAGACTGAAACTGAAAACAAAGAGTATTTGATAGATGAATAGTATTTTTTTATTGGTGAATCTAATTCCAATTTGTTTTTTTGAATCCATTGTTTATAGATACGCCAGTTTGTATTTTAGGTTTTTTCATTTAAT
>DAOWKX010000060.1 GCA_030639705.1 Candidatus Aminicenantota bacterium | reverse complement strand
TAAATCTAAGCACATTACTTAAAATTGTTTTTCTCTTTTTCCATTCTAAAATTTGCCGACGGCGGTCTTTTTCATTAAAATAGAACTCCTTTGCTGTTTTTTTAAAAAACTCATCAATACTTTTATAATCAAGAATATTTACCAGAGCTTGGTTTACAAATAAAAAATTTCCTTTTTCGGTAGTTCGGTAGACACCAAGCGGAAGCTGGTTAGAAAATGACCGATATTTCTCTTCGCTTTCCTTCAATGCTTCTTCTAAATTTTTTCTTTTGATTGCCATTGCTACTTGACTGGAAATGAAGGTGAGTATTTTTTTATCTTCTTCGCTATAGCGAATTCTTTTTACATAAGACTGAACAACCATGACACCAAATACAGTATTATCCACATCCTTTAAAGGCACACCCAGCCAGTCTACAGATGGGGTTCCCAAATTAATAACCCTTTTCTCTTTAACCAAAGCCTTAAAGGTATCAGGAGTGGCCAGTAAAGGTTTTCCGGTTTTTATAACATAACTGGTTAGACCTTGACCAATTTTCATTGGAGCCGGCGGTGAATCATATTCATCTATGAAATAAGGGAAATAAACCATATCGCTAGATTTATCATAAAGAGCAATATAAAAATTATTTGCTTTGGTGAGCTCATTAACAATTTTGTGTACTTGTTTAAATAATTCTGAAAGATTTTTTACTGAATTAACCGTATCAGAGATTTTGTAAAGTGCCATCTGAAGCTTGTATGCATATTGCCGTTCCTCTTCCGTCTCTTTTAAATCAGCGATTTGCTTTCGCAAAGATTTAACTTCAGCATTAAGATTTTTTTTTGATTTACTCTCCCCTGGATTATTTTGGTTCATTATTCAAAAAATTACACTATAGTGTACACGTTTCACGAAAAAAAATCAATAGAATAAGAGCTTGACTTTTTGTTGCCAATAGATTAAAAAGAATCTTTTACTTATTCCAGATAATAAAATAAGGATAATTTACTGTTTAATAGAAACCCTTTTAAAACACCATAGCCAAAAAAAAAGGCAGCCTGAAATCAGGCTGCCTTTTTTTTATCTGTATCAAAGTTGTTTTTTAATACATTCCTCCTCCGGGAGGCATGGCCGGCGGAGGGGCTTTATCCTCTTCGGGAATTTCAGACACCAGTCCTTCGGTCGTAAGCAACAAACCGGCAACCGACGCTGCATTCTGTAAAGCAATCCTCACCACTTTTGTGGGATCGACAATACCGGCTGAAATCATATCCACATAATCCTCTTTCAGAGCATCAAAACCATAATTCATATTGGAGTCACTTTTTACTTTCTCAACAACAATGCCACCCTCGTATCCGGCATTGACTACGATCTGCCGCATTGGAGATTCCAGGGATTTAATTAAGATATTTATACCCAGCTGCATATCCCCACTCAGCTTCATCTTTTTCAAGCTATCAATTCCCCTGAGCAAAGCAATCCCGCCTCCGGGAACAATACCCTCTTCAACCGCTGCCTTGGTAGCATGCATGGCATCTTCAACCCTGGCTTTTTTCTCTTTCAACTCGGTTTCCGTGGCAGCTCCGACTCGAATCACCGCCACACCACCGGATAACTTGGCCAGTCTTTCCTGAAGTTTCTCTTTATCATAATCTGAAGTGGTATCTTCTATCTGTCTCTTGATCTGATTGATCTTACCCTTGATATTTTCATCGGTTCCATTTCCTTCAATGATGGTGGTATTTTCTTTATCCACTAACACTTTTTTGGCACTTCCCAGATGATCCAGGGTTACAGACTCCAGTTTCATGCCTAATTCTTCTGAAATTACCTGGCCACCTGTCAGAATGGCAATATCTTCAAGCATGGCTTTTCTTCTATCACCAAAACCCGGTGCCTTGACAGCCACCACATTGAGCATACCTCTAATTTTATTAAATACCAAAGTGGCCAGCGCTTCGCCTTCTATGTCTTCGGCAATGACGATTAGGGGTCGGCTGGATTTTGCCACCTGCTCCAGCAGGGGAAGCATCTCTCTCAAATTGGATAACTTTTTCTCATGCAAAAGGATGTAGGGATCCTCCATTTCAGCGATCATTCTCTCCGCATCAGTCACAAAATAAGGAGACATAAATCCACGGTCAAACTGCATTCCTTCTACAAAATCAAGAACGGTTTCCAGTGATTTTCCCTCTTCAACCGTAATTACACCGTCTTTTCCAACTTTATCCATGGCCTCAGCGATAATTTTACCGATTTCCATATCATTATTGGCTGAAATAGCCCCCACCTGGGCAATCATTTTGCCAGATACATCCTGGCTCAATTCTTTCAAAACCTTGACTATGTTCTCCACAGCAGCATCAACACCTTTTTTTACCAGGGTAGGATTTGCCCCGGCTGCCACCATCTTCAGACCATTCTTATAAATACTCTGGGCCAATATTGTGGCAGTGGTTGTGCCATCGCCGGCGACATCTGAGGTTTTCGATGCCACCTCTTTGACCATCTGAGCACCCATATTTTCAATGGGATCTTTCAATTCAATTTCCTTTGCAACCGTAACCCCATCCTTGGTGATGGTGGGGGAACCGAACTTTTTCTCCAGAATCACATTTCTTCCTCTCGGACCCAAAGTTACCTTCACCGTATTGGTCAGTTCACTAATGCCTTTCAGGATGGCCTGGCGAGCATCTTCACCTAATGTTATTTTTTTTGCCATATTTCCTCCTTGTTTGTCTTATTTGAATTTTTTTAATTTTAAGCGTAATATCTGACATTTCGCTTAATTCATCGATTTTTTCAGGTAATTTTGGCCAGAATTTGATCCCTGGGAACAATAAGATGCTTTTCGCCATTGATTTTGATCTCTTCACCGGCATATTTTGCGAATAGGACCTTATCACCTTTTTTGATCAATTTTTTGAGCTCCTCATCCGTTCCCACCGCAATCACCTCGCCGGTCATGGGTTTTTCCTTGGCCGTATCCGGAATGACGATGGAACCGACTTTCTCTTCCTGTTCAATGGGCTTTATCAGTACCCTTTCATCCAAAGGTTGGACTTTCATACTTGCCTCCTTATTTTTTATTTTGCTTATTATTTAAATTATTATAACATAGATTTTTGATTTGTCAACTATTTGATAAATACTTTATCAATTATATTTGAGCCAACTATTATCAACCTGGAACTATTAAATCCGGCATCGCGACCGTTTTTAGCGTCTGTCAGAGGCATATCAATCCTTAATCCGTTCTGGAATTAAAATAGTGTGCCCCTCTGGATACTTTATTTCTTAAAGCAGCCTGAACAACCAGCAAAGCGGTCTGCACACTGTCCCTCAAATTGATTATACTATCGGTGATTTCATTCTTTTGATAAAATTTGATGATCCGATGGTGCAAATACTGTAAATCCGATTTAGCCCGATCCAGCCGTTTCTGGGTTCTGATAATGCCACTGTAATTCCACATAATGTATTTGATAGTGACACTATCCTGCCAGACCAGTGCCGGATCCAATTCTTCTTGTGGAGAAGGGTATTTCCATTCGGGAACCTCAGACAGTACATAAGCCTCCCTTTGCTCATCAATACAGCTCATGATATCCTCTGCTGATTTCACTCCCCATACCAGACCTTCCAACAGTGAAACAGAGGCCAACCGATTGGCACCATGAACACCGGTATTCGAAACTTCACCAATGGCATAAAGATTTTTAAGGGTTGTCCTCCCCTTTAAATTTGACAGAACACCACCGCAGCAGTAATGGGCAGCAGGCACTACCGGTATTGGTTTTCCCTCGATATCAATCCCCAGTTTCATACAGGTATCATAAATGGTGGGAAAGCGTTCTTTTATATTTATTTTGACGAAAGAGGCCAGGTCCAGCATCACATAATCATCATCATTTTTAATCATTTCCGAATATATGGCCCTGGAAACCTCATCCCGGGTGGCCAGATCAGCCTGGGGTGAGTACTTTTTCATGAAGTATTCTCCTTTTCGGTTCATCAGTTTTGCCCCCTCCCCTCTGACTGTCTCCGAAATTAAAAAACTGTCCACATCTTTGTGAAACAGGGATGTGGGATGGAATTGAATATATTCAAGATGGGCAAGCTTGGCTCCCGCCTGATAGGCCATGGCCACTCCCCCGCCGCATGAATCAGCAGGATTGGTCGAATGAAGATATATACTGCTCAATCCGCCAGTAGCTATTATCACTTTTTTCGCAAATATCCTCACCACCTTTTTGGTTGTCTGATCGAGGACATAGGCTCCCACGGTTTTGGGTTCCTCATAAATTCTAACCGGATTCAGTGAATGATGAGGATATGTGAGTAAATCAATGCCTGTATGCTTGAATAAAATTTTTAGATTCTTCTGTTTTTTTAAATATTTAAAAAAATGCTCCTGGATTATCTTTCCGCTCATATCCTTTATATTAAGAATTCGCCGGCTGGAATGAGCCCCTTCGTAGGCCAGATCATAACTACCGTTGGTCACCGAAAAGGGAATCTTTAATTTATCAATCAGAATTTTTTGAATAAGAGATCGAGATTCTTTCACCACCTGTTCAACAGCTGATTTGTTGTTAATGAAATCTCCACTTTTCAAAATATCATTTATAAAATCTTCGGGTTTTTCATCCTCATTCAAACAGGCAATTCCTCCCTGTGCCCAATTGGTGTTGGTTTCGGAAAAATCATTCCCCTTGCTGATTAAAATTGTAGGAATACCATTTTCCGCCAGGATTAATGCTGAAGTTGAACCGGCAATACCACTGCCAATAACCAACACATCTGTTTCATAATGTTCACTCATGATTTACTCCGTTTCTGGTTTTAACTCTGAAACAATCTCCAGACTTAAATCCATTGATTGAAAAGAATGGGTTAATGCACCCACCGATATGAAATCAATCCCCGGGATAATCTTTGCTTCAATATTATTCAGGGTGATATTTCCCGACACTTCCAGTTTGACTTTATGCTGATTTAGCCGAACGGCCTCTTTTACCTCTTCAACAGTAAAGTTATCCAACATTATAAAATCAACCTTAAAATCCAGTGCCTCCTTTAATTCAGTCAAATTTGAAACTTCAACCTCAATCTTTTTTTTCTGATTTATTTTTCTAACTTCGGTTATCGCTTTTGAAATACTTCCTACCATTCTTATATGATTGTCTTTAATCATAACCATATCTTCCAGATTCAGTCGGTGATTGGTACCTCCTCCATCTCGGACTGCTTTTTTTTCAAGATATCTCATCCCGGGAGTAGTTTTCCGGGTGTCCAGCAAAGTAGTGGTACTGGTTCGCAATCTTTCAACAAATTCCCGGGTAGTTGTAGCAATTCCACTGAGCCTTTGAATAAAATTCAGAGCGGTCCGCTCCGCTTTCAGAATCGAACTTTCTCTTCCCTCAATGAGAGCAATAACATCGCCCTTATTTACCTCTGCTCCGTCTCCTTTAATTACCTGGATGTTGATTTTAGGATCAACCATGGTAAAGGTTTTTTTTAAGGCATCAAAGCCAGAGATTAATCCATTTTGTTTGGCAATAATCTCTGCCCGGACCTGACGATCATATTCAATCAGTGAATCGGTGGTAATATCTTCTTCTACTTTATCCTCATCCAAAGCCAATCGGACAATTCTGTTTAACAAATCGGTCTCAAATTCCCCTTTGGATTTTTTGGTTTCGGATAACATCAAAAACTCTTTTATTCCTCAATTATTAAGATACAGAGAATCCAGAATAACTGTTAATATTACTCCAAATCCCCTGTTATGTCAAATCTATGACCGGTTCGAACTTATAATAATAAATCAAAACAACAATATAAATTTAATTTTGCCCTTGACTGAAGATACGGCAATAGAGTATAAAATAAGAAGAAATCCATATCCCAAACATGAAGGTACAAAAGGAGAATATATGAGTAATATTGATGCCAAAAAAATAGAGAAAGGAGTTCGACTCATCCTGGAAGGAATCGGAGAAGACCCGGATTCTTCCAGACTAAAAAAAACACCACAGAGATCCGCGGATATGTTTCTGGAAGTTCTTTCCGGCACCCATAAAAACCCGGACGAATTCGCCAAGCTGCTGACCGAAGAAAAACATGATGAGATGGTCATTTTAAAAAATATCCCCATCTATTCCATGTGCGAACACCATTTTTTACCTTTTTCCGGTACTGCCAGTATTGTTTATATCCCCCAGAAAGGAAAGATCATGGGACTGAACAGTATTGCCTTTCTGGTGGACACACTCTCAAAACGTCTTCAAATTCAGGAACGGTTAACCAAACAAATTGCTGACTGTCTGGTGAAAACCTTATCCCCTCTGGGAGCCATGGTGGTGATCAAGGCGGAACACCTATGTATGACCATGAGGGGAGTTAAAAAACCGGGATCAATCACAGTGACCTCCGCAGTCAGGGGGATATTCCGTACCAAACTGGCCAGCCGGCAGGAGGCCATGTCTCTGATCATGAACAAGGAACATTAAACCCTTATGGATTAAAAAAACAGAGATTAAAAATAAGGAGTTATCATGAAAGTCAGAACCATGTTTATTTTTCTGTTATGTTTCTTTCTTCTGATTAATCTTCAGGCAAAAAAAGAAAAAAAGGCCAAAGAGTATAAAGGCCCCATGTCTCCAACTACCTTTAAAGGTCTGAAATTAAGATCAATAGGACCTGCTTTTACCTCAGGCAGGATAGCCGATATCGCGGTGAATCCTCATGACTACACTGAATATTATGTGGCAGTGGCATGCGGTCATATTTGGAAAACCAACAATGCCGGAATAACATTTAAACCTGTTTTTGACAATTATGGCTCATATTCAATCGGCTGCCTGGCCATTGATCCACAAAATCCTTTTGTAGTGTGGGCAGGAACCGGCGAAAACAATCACCAGCGAGCACTGGGTTATGGTGACGGAGTGTACAAAACCATCGATGGCGGAAAAACCTGGGAAAACATGGGTTTAAAAGAATCAAGGCAGATTGGAATGATTTTAATTAATCCGAAAAATACCGATATCGTATATGTGGCAGCAGAAGGATCTGCCTGGGGCCCCGGAGGAGACCGTGGATTATACAAAACTGTTGATGGCGGAAAAACCTGGGAAAAAGTGCTTCATATCAGTGAAAATACCGGTGTGAACTGTATGGTCATGGACCCCCGGAATCCAGATACCATCATCGCATCATCAGAGCAACGACGGCGGCATGTTCATACCAAGATAGGAGGGGGCCCGGAAACTGCCATTTATAAAACCACCGATGGCGGACAAAATTGGCGAAAATTAACCGCCGAACTACCCAAAGTTCATATGGGAGGAATCGGATTGGCACTCTCTCCTGCAAATCCGGATGTGATATATGCCATAATCGAAGCTGCAGAAGATCAAGGTGGATTCTTCCGTTCCCTGGATAGAGGTGAATCCTGGATAAAAATGAGTTCCCATGTCAGCAGCGGTCAATACTATAATGAAATATACTGTGACCCCAAAGACCAGGATAAAGTATACTCGGTCGAAACCGTTACCCACTATACTGAGGATGGAGGGAAAACGTTTAAAAAATTGGGTTTGAAATACCGCCATGTCGACGACCATGCACTCTGGATCAATCCCCGGAATACCCGGCATCTCATCATCGGCGGTGACGGTGGTGTCTATGAAACCTATGATAGCGGCCTGAACTGGCACCATAAATCCAACCTGCCGGTCACTCAATTCTATCGGGTGGCAGTGGATAATTCACTTCCCTTTTATTATATATACGGAGGGACCCAGGATAATTCCAGTATGGGAGGTCCTTCAGGTAATATCAGTTCCTATGGTGTGGTGGGTGATGAATGGTTCATTACCAATCCCGGAGACGGTTTCTGGTCCTGCATTGATCCAAAAAATACCAACCTGGTCTATGCAGAAGCCCAATATGGCTGGATGGTTCGATATGACCGGGCCAGCGGCGAAAGAACCTATATCCGGCCCCAACCACCTAAAGACGAAAAAACCTACCGCTGGAACTGGAACACCCCTTTAATCATAAGCCCCCACTCCAATACCCGAATTTACTGCGCGGCAAACAAGGTTTTCCGCAGCGATGACCGTGGCAACTCCTGGAAGGTGATCAGCGATGACCTGACCGCCCAAATCGATCGCAATCGCTGGCCGGTAATGGGAAAATACTGGAGTGCAGATGCTGTTGGCAAGGATGTGTCCACTTCACTGTATGGCACCATAATATCTCTGGTGGAATCTCTGATAAAAGAAGATCTGATCTATGTGGGAACCGATGATGGATTGATCCAAATCACTGAAAAGGCAGGAAAAAGCTGGAATAAACAGGACCGCTTTCCAGGTGTTCCCAGATTCACCTACGTCAGTGATATCATGACCTCAAAACATGATAAAAATGTGGTTTTTGCCGCCTTTGATAATCGAAAAAGAGATGATTTTACCCCCTATATTTTAAAAAGCACTGATATGGGAAAAACCTGGAGATCCATTTCAGGAAATCTCCCCAAAAACGGAACTGTCCATACTCTTGAACAGGACCATGTCAGAAAGGACCTTCTATTTGCAGGCACTGAATTCGGTTTGTTTTTCACCATAGATGGCGGTAAGAAATGGATCCAGTTGAAATCCGGTATCCCCACTGTGGCGGTCAGGGATATGGTGATTCAGGAAAGGGAAAATGACCTGGTACTGGCCACCTTTGGCCGGGGTTTTTATATTTTAGACAACTATACTCCTCTTCGGGAGCTCACTCCGGAAATATTCAACAAAAAAGCCCATCTGTTCTCGGTAAAGGATGCCTTGATGTACATCGAAACCCCCGCCAAATACGGGCAGGGGGCCACATACTGGGCTGCCAAGAATCCCCCCTTAGGTGCCACTTTTACCTATTACCTGAAAGAGATTCCCCTGACCCAGAATCAAATTCGCCAGAAAAAAGAAAAGGAATTGTTTAAAAAAGGCGAACCTATTCCAAATCCCAGCTGGGATCAGCTAAGAGCAGAGAGTAATGAAGAGCCTCCCTTTCTCATTTTTACCATCACCGATAAATCCGGAAACCTGATCCGGGAACTGCGTCATAAACCAGTCAAGGGAATCAATCGCATCACCTGGGATCTGAGATATATCTGGCCTGACCCCATCGAATTGAAAAAGAATCAATTTGATCCCTTTGCCAAAGATGATAAGGGCATGCTGGGGATGCCTGGAACCTATAAGGTTTCTATCTCTCAATGGGTTAACGGAAACATCACCCAGCTGGTGAATCCCACTGCCTTCACAGCCAATATTCTCGAAAATACCACCCTTCCGGCTAAAAACCGCAAAGAACTGGTGGATTTCCAGCTTAAAGTAGCCGAACTTTCAAGGGTATTGCAGGGGTGCACCAAAGAATTGAATTCATTACAAAAAAAGACAAACCATATTAAACAAACCATCCTGGTTATCCCGGGCGGAATCACCAAATTGATGCCCCGGGCAAGAAAAATTGAGAATCAGTTGGATCAGATACATGTTGCCCTGAGAGGCCACAGGCCCAAGGCAAGCCGGGAAGAAATCCCCCCCGCTCATGTCCCGCTCGTTTCCAGGCTTTATGCCATTATCTACGCCCAGTATTACTCCACTTCCGCACCCGGTAGAAGCCAGTATGATAGCTATAACATTATCACTGAAGAACTGGCCCCGCTACTTACTCAATTGAAAAAAATCGCTACCCGAGATATGCCGGCACTGGAAAAAGAACTGGAAGCGGCCAGGGCACCCTGGACACCTGGACGGATTCTTGAGTTGCACCGGTAAAACAAATAATCTCTTAAGCATCTCAGTAAGAGGTTATTAATCTTCAGATTCTGCGGATACCTTTAACCCAACCACAAAAAATTGATAGTCTTTATAGCTGTACTCGGTTCGGTTTCTTTCCCAGCCCTTTGGCCCAATCTTTCTGTATATCTGAATACCTCCCTTATACAACTCACTGAGAACAACACTATCGGGAAAGCGAATCCCCTGGTATATCTTATTAAAACTGATCTCCAAACTTAAAAAAAGCTTGGACCCCAAACTCCTGGCAATATACTGCAGTTTATTATAACCCACAATTGACCTTGGATTGGCCTTTATTTTCACGATCGAATAATCGGATGTATCAATCCACACCTGGCCATATATAAACTGGGCATTCGACTTACTTCTGGGTAAAACTTCAATGACCGCACAACGGACACCCTTAAGTTTTTCATACTTAACAAATCTAAACTCGTAAAATTTCTGCCTCTCATTGGCCAGCAGAGTAACCGGAGCAAAAACTGCTTTTTCAGTTAAAAATGCCTTTATTTTTAGGCCGGTATTCTCTTTTTTTACTTTCTTTTTCTGTTTGGAAAGCAATATTCTCTGCTCTTTGATTCCCTTTTCATCTTTTATGATTTGATAATCAAATAAATACTTATTCACCAGTCTCCTTTTAAATCCCAGCTTGGGCTGACTTCGGTTCATCATATCTCTTTCTGAAGCCCGGTTTTCATATAAACTTATATCCGATACTGTACTGGGTTCAAATATACTCAAGCTTTCCACCACTTTTTCTTTGCAGATATAATGAAAGCCCGCCTGTTTCAATTCGTGACAATAAGCCGCAGCACCTTCCAATATGGTGATTAATTCTTGGCTATATTTAAATTTTTCGCTCATGGCTTTGATCTCCGGTATCTTTTTAAAATCGGGAAGTTTAACTTCTTTTATTTCAATCCCATGAACCAGTGCTGCCTTTTCTTTGTGATTGAACAATACAAAGTATACCTTATTATTGCCCCGAATCTCACATTCGAGTTCCATATGGGTTTTCTGGGGAAT
>DAOWKX010000101.1 GCA_030639705.1 Candidatus Aminicenantota bacterium | reverse complement strand
GGCAGCCAGCTTCATGTGGCCCATGGATACCTCTTGAGCCAGTTTGTGTCACCTTATACCAATCACCGGACCGATGAGTATGGCGGAGATCAGAAAAAGAGAACCCGGTTGGTAATAGAAATCATAAAAGGAATCAAAAAAGTGGTCAACGGTCAATTTATTGTTTCTGCAAAGATGAACGGTCAAGATTTTATTCCCGGTGGGCTGTCTCTTGAAGAGGCGATTATTTCTGCCGGACTAATGAAAGATGCCGGGCTTGATTTAATCGAAATTTCAGGTGAAATGGCTGAATCAAAACTGGGCTCTGTGAGAAAGGATATCAAAACCGTTGAGCAAGAGGGTTATTTTCGCCGGCAGGCCAGAGTCATTGGCAATACAGTTGATATCCCTACAGCAGTGGTGGGTGGTTTTAGAAGTTTGTATTTAATGGAACAAACACTCGAATCAGGTGATGCAGATTTTGTCAGTTTGAGCCGCCCCTTTATCAGAGAACCGGATCTGGTTATTTGCTTTGACAAGAAGAGACAAAATGGTGCGTCCTGTGTGTCCTGTAACCGGTGTTTTAATCCGCGGGGATTGCGCTGCTGGCAGGTTACTTAGCTAAGGGATCGTGGGAACTGCAGGTGATAGATCTCTTGAAATAAGTGAAAGAACCAGTAATGATTTATTGAATGAAATCTACAGGATCAGAATAAGACCAAACAGTATCGGATATGCTGCAGCGATTCTCCACAGAAAAGCCACTTGGAACAAACCGATTGTCATTAATAATAAAACTGCTCCATAAATCAAGCAGATCCATCCCAGAATCCCAACTGGTCCTTTTCGGCCGATGATAACCAGTAATCCCACAACAATCAGAATAATGGGCAACCACCATGTCTTAGCAATGTCCATGACGCCTAGAGTTTGCAGTAACCCTATAATACCAATAACGATCAATGCCAGAGCAATGTAAAGAGTAACACCTTTTTTTGCTGCCATTTAAAACCTCCTCTTAAAAATTGTCTTTACCAATATTTTAAAAAAATAAAAAAAAATTTTCAAGTTTTTTTAAAATTTTTTTGAGTCTTCTATAATAAGATTTTTTGGTTACATTACCATGATTTCAAAGCTTGTTCAATGTAATCAATGGCTTTTTTATTATAATACAATAATTTAAAAAAATAACGAAGGGATTGACAGAGCAGAACGAAGTAGATATGGTAATATTTGCAATTACAGTAAATATTGTTGAGAAATGCAGGCTAAGAGGATGAATATGCAAACAGGAAATTCTCATATCGCCCTTAATCTGAAGAAATTAACTAAATCTTATGGAAACCTGATTGCTGTTAAGGATCTCTCTCTGGATGTATTCCAGGGAGAGATTTTTGGTTTACTGGGTCCCAATGGTGCCGGGAAGACCACCACCATTCATATGATATGCGGTTTACTAAAATGTGATTCCGGTGAAGTATATATCAATGGGAAGTCCTTGAAGCAAAATTATCGGGAGTGTAAATCCTTTTTGGGTTTGTGTCCCCAGAACCTGGTTATCTGGGAGTCCTTGAGCTGTCTGGAGCAATTGGAGTTTATGGGTCGCCAGTATGATGTCAATTATAGAAATGCCCGAGAAAGGTCTCTCCAACTCCTGGAAATACTGGGGCTTTACCAGAAGCGAAACAAACTGGCCAAAACACTCTCAGGTGGTATGAAAAGACGATTAAATTTCGCTCTGGGTCTTGTTCATGATCCGGATATTTTAATACTGGATGAACCCCAGGCAGGACTGGATCCCCAGAGTCGGCTTTTGGTTAGAGATTATATCCGTTCACTGGCCAAGAAAAAAACCGTAATACTAACCACCCATGAAATGCATGAGGCAGAACAACTTTCTGACCGGATTGCCATTATTGACCATGGACAATTACTGGTATTGGATACTCCCGAAAGACTGAAAAACCAGATCGGTCAGGGGGATATTTTGGAAATTAAAATTGATGAGGAACAGGAGGAAAAAATAACAAGGTTCATGAACGGTCTACCCGGACGGCTTCATCGTTTATTTTTCCAGGATGGAGCTCTTCGCCTGGTTGATGTGGAGATTAAAGAAATGCTGCCTCTCATACTCCGTAATCTAAAGAAAGCCCAAATCGAAGCTCAGGATATTATGATCCGAAAGAAGACCCTGGAAGATGTATTTATTTCATTGACCGGCAGGAGGCTGAGAGAATGAGATTGCTGAGCTTGATTAAGAAGACCATGATTGAAAACTTCAGGGATTGGAAGATTTTGATCCTCATTTTGACTTTTGCCCCGTTTTTTGTATTTCTGATGTATTTTTATTTTGGCGATACCACCAAGACTTACAATATCACAGTGGTGAATCATGATCAGGGTGTTAAAACCGTTCATAAAAATAGATTTGAAGCCGGTAAGGATTTAATTACCCAGTTAAAAAAAGTATGTTCTCCGGAAGGGAAGAAAATTTTAAAAATCCAGCTGGAGAAAGAAATGAAAAAGGCTCTTGAGGGTTTAGAGAATAAATCAGCAGATATGGTGGTAGAAATCCCCGGCAATTTTTCCCGGGTTCTTTTCGATTACAAACGGGGACATCAACCTCGTCCAGCAATAGTAAAGACACATGGAAATTCATCCAATATCGACTATATTATGGCTGCAGTGTGGAGTGATATCATTACCTATCAGTATGTTGCTGCGACGACCGGATGGCAGGGGCCGCTGGAATTGCAAGCCAATCCAATTGATAATTTGAATACTCTTAATGAATTCGATCTCTATGTGCCAGGTTTGTTGGTTTTGTCAATAATAATGTTGATGTTTACGGCAGCTGCCTCGATTATCAAAGAAAAAGACAAGGATACCATCATACGCCTTCGCATTTCAAGAATGACAACCTTTGAATGGCTTTCAGCTGTGAGTATCACCCAGATATTTATAGGGCTGTTGGCTCTGGGCTTGGCCTTTTTAAGCGCACTGGCAGTGGGATATGAAACCACTGGCTCTGTAGTGGCTATGATGGTGGTAGGTCTCTTTTCCAGCCTGTCAGTAATGGGCATCAGTGTTTTAGTAGCTGCTCTTTTGAGAACTGTTTTTGATTTAATGACCATAGGCTGTTTCCCTTTTTTTATCCTGATGTTTTTTTCTGGTTCGATGTTTCCCCTCCCACAGATACGACTTTTTTACCTGGGTAACCGTTCATTCAATCTGAATGATATTCTTCCGACCACCCACACCATAGCAGCATTCAATAAGATTTTAAATTTTGGTGCTTCCCTGGAAGATGTCACATTTGAAATCGGGGCCATTATGATACTAACTGTGATTTTTTTTGGGTTGGGAACCTGGTTGTTTATTCAGCGTCACATGAGAGCATAAAGTCTGAGAAATCAATTAGGTTCACTTTAAATCCTGGGAGGTTGTCTTCTCGTCCAGAATGTCTCGAATTTTTTTTGATAATTCCTTGTTATTAAAGGGTTTTTGGATAAATCCATTACATCCGCGTTTGAGCAGTTCACTGGCCTGTCCATCTACACTGTAACCACTCGATAACAATACGTTTACTTTTGGATCAATCCCACGAAGTCTTTCATAGGTAACACTTCCACTCATTTTGGGCATGACCAGATCCAGTATGACCAGATCTATTTGAGTTTTTTTTGCCCAATAAGTTTCAATTGCCTCCTGTCCGCCATGGGCCAGAAGAACCTCATATCCCAGACTTTCAAGAATTTGTCCCACAACTTCAATCACAATCTCCTCGTCATCCACCAGTAGTATGGTCTCTGTTCCATATACCAAGTCTTCCTTGGCAACCGTTTCTACTATCGGACGTTTACTCGAAGCCGGGAGGAAGATATCAAAGGTGGTCCCAATTCCCAATTCACTATGAACTGTTATAAAACCTCCATGATTTTTTAAAATTCCATAAACGGTTGCCAGTCCCAGACCAGTGCCTCTGCCCCTATCCTTGGTGGTAAAAAAGGGATCAAAAATTCTCTGTTTTGTCTCTTCATCCATGCCTATTCCGGTATCTGTTACAGAAATATTTATATATTTCCCGGGATTGACCAGATGAGGTTTGGTTTGATTCTGATCCAGAACAACATTTTTGGTTTCTATGAGGATCTCTCCCCCTTCCGGCATTGCCTGCCACGCATTTACAAATAGATTCATGAAGACCTGGTCCATTTGACCGGAATCAACTTCAACACTCCTGATATCTTGTTGGTACTGGGCTCTGATAGCAATCTCCTTTTTGGTGCGGCCAAACATCATCACATTATCTTTGACTAACCGGTTAATATCAATGGGTTTTACCTCAAATTTTCCCTTTCGGGCAAATCCGAGTAATTGCTTGGTGAGTTCTGCAGCATTCCTTACATAATGTTCAATTTCCTTTAAATGGTCCTTTGGGCTTGATTTTTTATCGTATCCCACCTGCATGAGTGAAACCCGTCCCTGTATTCCGGTAAGAAGATTGTTAAAATCATGGGCAATGCCGCCGGCAAGAGTCCCCAACGCTTCCAGTTTTTGAGCTTGTTGAAACATTTTTTCCATATTTTGACGTTCAGTGACGTCTCTTAAAATCCCATGAATGGCGATCCCATCCTTGTATTTGATGGTGGTTACAGATGCTTCTATCTCTAATTCTTCTTGGTCCAGTGATAGAGCCGTGAAATTAAATTGAGATTCCACCTTTTCAGCATCACTGATCTGCTGAATTCGTTTTTCTACAAAATTTTTACTTTTCAGTGCTACCAGTTCTAAAAAATCAAAATCCGTGCTACATACATATTCCTGGCTGACTTTAAAAAGTTCTTTAAATTTTTGGTTTATCAATTCGAATTTACGGTTATATAAAATATAGATGGCATCGTTGGAGGATTCCACCAAATGTCGATACTTTTTTTCGCTGGCCCGTATTTCGCTATCACTGCGTTTATGCTCGTCAAGCTCCTGAATAATCCTGATATTTTCTTTTTTTAGTGCATCCTTTTTTTTCTGTAAGGAGTAGGCGCGCAGAAGATGGAATAAATAAAGGACTATGAGAATGAATGCCACTCCCAGTAATCGCACCCATGTTTGTGAGAAAAAGGGAGGTACAATAAAAACTTTAATTGAAGCACCCTGTTCATTCCATAATCCCTCATTGTTTGAGGCCTTGACTCTGAAAATATATTCGCCAGGAGGGAGACCAGAATAGGTTGCAAACCGCTGGCTTCCGATATAATTCCACTCATTTTCCAGTCCTTCCATCATTATGGCATATTGATTTTTTTCTGAGAATATAAAATTCAGAGCGGTGAAATTAAAGATGAGGGTTTTTTCTGCCGGGGAAAGTTGGACCTCTGAAGGTGTATTCATGGAATCATATTGCAATGGAGAAATATTTTTGGATTGCCAAATTTGTTTTGGTTTCTTGAATGTTTTAAAATTAGTGATGTTAACCGGGGGAATATATTGGTTAATCTGTGCTTCAGGTGGATAAAAACAATTAAAACCACGGAGTCCACCAAAAAAGAGTTGCCCCGTTTGACTTTTTTTATAAGCGC
>DAOWKX010000254.1 GCA_030639705.1 Candidatus Aminicenantota bacterium | reverse complement strand
CGAAAAAACACTTTCCCAGCGAAATCCCATATAAGCCTCCAGCAATTCTTCTTCCCTGCCAGACCTCGATGGAATGAGCATATCCCATATGATGCAATCTTTGGTAGGCCTTGACCATTTCAGCGGTTATCCAGGTTCCCGCCTCCCCCTTTCTAGGCAGCCTGCATTGATGGATAACCTCGGCAAATCTGGAGTCAAAAGTCACCTCGAAGGTATTTTTATTTATCAATCGTTTCATACTTTTTGAAATGTGAAGCTCATCGGTAAACAGAACCAGTCTCGGATCCGGTGACCACCACAAAATAGGCCCCCCTTCTGAGTACCAGGGAAAAATTCCTTTTGAATACGCATTCAAGAGTCTCTGGGATGAAAGGTCTCCCCCTATAGCAACGACGTCTATCGTTGTTGTTACCTTAACCGGAGGAAAACCAGTATTATTGCCCAGTCTCACAACAGACATAATAGTATTATACCAGATTGATGCGAAAAAGATTACGCTATTACTCTTTGGATACGATTACAGGACTCTGAGTATTGATTAAACCTGAAATGACGGTTATTTGAGCTCAATGACCACATCATCATCCTTTACATCCGCCACTGCTTCCCCACCTTTGGATAATTTTCCAAAAAGGACCTTATCCACGAAAAACGTCTTTATTTTTTCTTGAATCAGACGTGCAACTTCTCTGGCTCCAAAAAGTCTTGAATATCCTTTATGCGCCAACCATTGATAACATTCCCGGGTAATATACAGCTTAATTTTTTTCTCTTTTAACTGTCTTTTGAACTCATTAATATTCTTCTTAACAATCCTTAAGACTATTTTTTCATTTAAATGATTAAAAACAACAACTCTATCCAGGCGGTTTCTGAATTCCGGTGAAAAGTGTTTTTCAACCGCCTCATAAACCGCATCTTTATGAATTAGTTTATCATCAAATCCAATCTGGGTTTTGCCCAGTTTCCTGGCACCGGCATTGGATGTCATGATAATAATTACATTCCTGAAATCTGCTTTTTTGCCGGAATTGTCCGTTAAAGTGGCATAATCCATAATCTGAAGTAAGGTATTAAAAACATCCGCATGCGCCTTTTCGATCTCATCCAGTAATAGAATCGAGTGGGGATTCTTCCGGATAGAATCGGTTAAAAGCCCACCCTGATCAAATCCCACATATCCCGGAGGGGCACCGATTAGCCTGGCCACAGTATGTTTTTCCTGGTATTCACTCATGTCAAAGCGATGAAGGGGAATTGACAATATCAAGGCCAATTGTCTGGCCAGCTCAGTTTTTCCGACTCCTGTCGGACCCACAAATAGTAATGATGAAACCGGTTTGTCCGGTTCGCGAAATCCAGCCCTTGATCTTTTAATGGCATCCACCACAGTCAATATGGTGTTGTCCTGACCAAAAATCTGTTTTTTCAGATCAGCTTCAAGATGCTGTAATTTTGCAGTCTCGGTTTCAGATACAGTCTTTTCCGGTATCCGGGCCATTTTTGCCACAACTTTTTCAATATCTCGGGCATCGATATTGATTCTTGTTTTTCCAGACCCCATGTGTTTGAGTTTAATGAGGGCCCCTGCTTCATCGATAATATCAATGGCTTTATCCGGCAAAAAACGATCATTGATGTATTTGGCTGATAATTCAGCAGCAACTTTCAGAGCCTCAACTGAAAAAACAACATTGTGATACTCCTCATATCTATTTTTTAATCCTTTTAAAATATTGATAGTCTGGGATACGGTGGGCTCCGGCACATCTATTTTCTGGAATCGCCTGGAAAGGGCCCGATCCCGTTCAAAATACTTTTCATATTCCTCATAAGTTGTTGAACCGATGCAACGAAGTTTTCCGGAAGATAATGCCGGTTTCAAAATATTGGACGCATCCATTGATCCCCCGGAAACAGCCCCTGCACCAACAACACTGTGAATTTCATCAATAAACAGGATTGAATTTTTTTCTTCTAGGAGTTCATACAAGACTTTCTTCATCCTGGCCTCAAAATCACCCCGATATTTCGTCCCCGCCAGCAAGGCTCCCATATCAATGGCATAAATTTTAACATCCCGGAGTGGTTGAGGTGCCCGGCCATCTGCAATAAGCTGGGCAAGACCTTCGGTGATCGCTGTCTTTCCAACCCCTGATTCTCCCACATGAACCGGATTATTTTTCTGCCGTCTACATAAAACCTGAACGGTTCTCTCAATAATATCATCCCTCCCAATCACGGGATCAATCTCACCGGCTGCTGCTTTTGCGGTTAATTCAGTGGCAAAAATCTGGAGAAATTTATTTCTTTTTTTCTTTTCTTTTTCTGTTCGATCTACTTCAAACGGATCGGTTGGCTTATTTACTTCTGGCTCTTCGGATCGAGTTTCAGGAATAACAGATATACCATGAGAAATATAATTTAAAATATCCAGTCTTGTAATACCCTCTTTCTCGAGGAAATGAGCTGAAAAAGAATCTTTTTCATTAAATATAGCTGCAAAAATATCTCCAATTTCCAGCTCTTCCTTCTGGGCTGAGGCCACATGAAAAATGGCATTTTCAATCACCTGCTGAAAACTATCTGATTGAATCGGTTCTTTTTTATGGGCCTGGGGAATGAAGTCCTTTTTAAAAAATTGGTCCAATTCCTTTTGTAATCTTTGTATATCCCCGCCACAACTTCGTATAACATCCTTTCCTCTATCAAAAAATAAAGAGGCATATAATACGTGCTCAGGCGTAATATATTCATGGTTCCGAATCCTTGCCTCATTCAAGGCAGCACTCAGAATATGGTTTAATTCTTCATTAATCCTCATCTCAAATTCCATATAAAATCAATTCAGACTTCTTCATAACTGCATCTCAAGGGAAATTGATTTTCCTTTGCCAACTGATGAACCTGATTCGCTTTGGTAACCGCAATATCACGAATGAAAACGCCACAGACTCCTTTTCCCTTTTTATGAACATCCAGCATAATAAAGGTTGCCTGGGCCGGCGGTTTGTCAAAAACAGTGACCAAAATTTCCACCACAAAATCCATAGAGGTATAATCATCATTATGAAGAATAACCCGATACATTCTGGGAGTCTTTAATTTTATTGCCGGGTATTCTTTTAACCTGATATCAACAAACTCATCCGCATCAGTATTATTTCTATTGTTATCGGTTTCACATCGATTATTAAATAACAGGCCGAAGAATTCTTTTGAATACCAGTCTTTCTTTTTCTGTTTCATTTTGACCCTCACAAAAACTCGGGGCCAGGTTAATTTCTTTTTAAAAAAGTATACCATTTCACTGCGGGCTTGTCAAAATAATTATGGTAACAGGATTTTATATTCACTGTCGGGCGTGAAGTTATACCAGTGCTCCTGAAGGATACTTCCAGAAAATTATAGAATCATAATAATCCGAATTAATCTTGTAAAAGGGGATCAATACAATGGATATATCTTTGTGATCAATATTAATTTCAATGGCTGCCTTCCTTTTTTTTTTTGATTCCTCTTTATAAAGATATATCCTTGGATAACCAATACTATCCTTTAGTCCTCTATCTGCCGGAAAAACCGGAAAATCCATGCTGGTCCCCGCTTCCAATAGAATATTGTTAAG
Organism: Candidatus Aminicenantota bacterium; assembly: GCA_030639705.1. Lineage (GTDB taxonomy): Bacteria > Acidobacteriota > Aminicenantia > UBA2199 > UBA2199 > CAZOWT01. Next base: position 4,262 of record DAOWKX010000254.1, on the reverse strand, counting down.
GCTGAAGTAATAGCCAATATCGCCAAAATAATTAATGTTCTTTATAAAAAAAGACGGTACATAAAAATGTCTCATCCTGGGCCCAATGACCTGCCTGCCATCCATGATAATTTTATAATCACTGCTGAACTTCCAAAAAGGAAAATAAATTTGCGGATGGCCCTTATGAATCCTGGCATCTAGGAAAAATAATTCAAATTTTTGGGGGGGTTGTTCGCTGATATCAAAACCGAGTCGGCAGGTCATACAGAAAAACACTTTACTGTTGTTTTCACCCTGAAGGGTCTTTCTGCATCGGGGACATTTGAGCAAGATCAACAAATTCATACCCCCTGAAAGCTAAAGAGCATGCGTTATCCCTCCTGCTTCTTGCTAAAAAACCGGGTAAATTTCTCTCCAAGCAAACTACTGAAGCGGATCAGTTTATTTTCAGTATAATTGATGGGATTACTTTCAACTAATTTTCCCCGAATAAACACCTCCTCCCTGAAGGCAAATAAACGCCAAAAATAGGGGAGTAAAATTGCGGTCAGGAAAAGTAAAAAAGGGAAGCCCAGCACAAGAAAAAAAAGAGAAAAGCCAAAAGCTGGCGTATTCAGCATGAGGAAAGCGACTTTTAAACTCCGGGACAACAAAACGCCAAGGCCAAATAATCCACCGATAGCCAGAATAAGTTTTTGGTGATGGCTCTTTATGGCATGAATTTTGATGATCCTTCCATCTATGGCAGACAGATAACTTTTGAATATGATCCCTTTATAGCTATAGTTGACCTCCCAAATGGGAAAATAAACCAGTCGGAAATGTCGTTCCACCACATCCACTGATTGTGGAGCATGCTGTCTCTGAAGGAAATTCAAATCTTTGGCAGGAAGAGCCACGCCCTTTTTTCTCATTTCAACCGGGTTAAATGAAACCTGCTGGGCGTGCAATATGGAGTTCTCGACAATCGAATAATCGAAAAACCCGATTTGTAAATTATTTAAATTATTGGCTTTTTCTAAAAAATCAAAGGCCTGGTATGAATACTCTTTGACAGCGGTGGGCAACCTTTCTTTCCAGCCGGCTCTTATCCCCCGGACCTCAAAAAAGGGGATGTAATAAAGAGTGGCCTTTTCAAAAAAAGAATGGCTCAGAAAATCTTTTGATACTGATTTATGCCGCAACCCTTTCAATATAAGGTTCTTTGCTCCTTGCAATCCGATTTCCGGTTTTAATACCACAGCCGGTGGGGAATCCTGTTGAATATAATACCGGCTTTGACAATATTGACACTGGCTAATAAATTGACTTTCGACTATTTTGAGAACCCCCCCGCAATTCCGGCAGCTATGGATTTGAGTCTTCATTCTTTGTATACCCGTCTCTCTATAAAATGAAATGAAACTTGAAAAAAAAACATAAAACAAAACTCCGTTTAAGGCAACCGAGATAATAAAGTGATCTATAAAGTAATTAAGTCCCAGGAAGCCAACAAAAATGATTAGGAAAAGAACGAATAATGGATTCATATCTTTTCCTGAAATAAACGGGATGGGTTCCCCATGAACCTCACCGGTCACCGCATTGACAAAATAATGATATTTTTTCTCTCTAAAAATAACAATGACCTTGAAAAAAGGACAATAAATCAAAATTCTTTTTTTTGATTCTTGCGGCTGGGTGTCAATATCAACCACTTCAGTTCGGTAGTCGACTTTAGATGCATCAAAAAACAACCGGTTGGCAGAAAGAAGATTGATATGATCAGCCGGGAAGCTTGAACTTCCCCGCTTCAGAACTTTTGCACCTTCAAGTTGCCAGAATGGAAAATAAACCGGAATTGATTGAAAGATTCTAATGTCTTCAGCAAATCCCATCTTTTTAAAATCCTTCTTCAGATATGAACTGATCTGATGGGGATCAATGGTTTCTTTAAATGTAAAAACCGCAATTATTTTATCCAGGTCAATATACAAAGAGTTTTTACAATATGTGCAGGTCTGGTGTGAGTCTGGATTGTCCAGTTGCAGTTCAGCACCACACTGGGGACAGGAAATCTTCATGGATCACTCGAGCTTTTTTCCACCAAATCAAATACCCGTTAGGATTACCGTATTCAGATCAATGCTTACTTTTTTTTTACCTCAATCGCTTCTGAGGAAAATCCCTGTAAGATTTCGTCTCGTTCTCTGAAGGTTAATTCCATATGTTCCAAATTCTTTTTCAGATAACGAAGTTCGGTTTTATCCAGCGGATCAATAGATAGATTTTTAAATTTTTCAAGGAAATCAAAAACCTTTTCCACCATCGCTGAGTCAAATTGATAGATCTCTTCCAACTGGGTCTGAGTGATCTTTACCAGATCAAAAAAGCCACTGTATCCTTTATCAGCATACCTTACTTCATTGATAAACTTTTCCAATCCACGCATGACTTCATCATAATCCGTAAGCAGGTCCAATCGTTTCTCTCTGGCGACTTCCTTGATGAGCATTTGGATCTGATCTTTAACCTGTCTCATTTTTGCAACAATGAATTCCCTCTGAACTTGATCAGAATCCCGCCTCAGTTCTCTCTCATAATACCCTTTAAAACCCGGAATTGAATGAATTATCTTTTCGAAGGCATTCAATCGGGTGTTGGCCTCATCTTTTATATCCAAGTTTATTCTCCAGTTCTGTAATTATAAAAGAAAAACAAAAAGACATCAACCGAATAGCCAGTCCAAAATCCACCACCTAAATTTGGATATTTCCCCAAAACCAAGATCAAGCAGGCGTGTCGGCTTCCCTTTGAACGGCTTGCGAATCCCATTTCTCGCCAATATCGAAAATGGGATGAGACGCTCCCAAAAACGAGAAATGTTTTTGGGTAAAGTGAAAAGGGATAGCGACTACAGCCTGCGAAAAATTTGATGGTGAATTAAGGCAGTTAACAACAGGCTTAACACCCGGGATAAACTGCATCAACAGAAAATCAAGCCTTGAAATGAACCGCTGAGTTGTTTTTAACCCTTTTTTTATTTAATATTATTATAGGGACAAAATCATCAAATGACTATTGAGGATCGGTTTGTGGGGACGCTATTGGGCACAGCTGTCGGAGATATTTTGGGAGCAGGAATTGAGGGGTGGCATAGAGATGACATTCATTCGAACTTTGGTGAGGTCCGGGATTTTATGTCAACCGATCACGGATACGGATGTTATACGGATGACACGGAAATGACCCTGGCACTGGCCCAATCTATCGTAAAATGCCGCGAGGTGGAGGGACAACATTGTGCCCAAACCTATGCCCGCTTTTACAATCCCTGGCGAGGTTACGGTACCGGAAGCCGGGTGGTTCTGGAAGAACTAAAAAAAGGAGCCGATTATCGTAAAACAGGTTTTCTGGTTTTTCCGGAAGGATCATTTGGCAATGGGGGAGCCATGCGCATTGCACCGGTGGGCCTTTTCGGTTTTCACCAGAGTAACGAACAATTAAAAAAAGCAGTGTATGAAGCAGTGGTCTGTTCACACGCAAATCCCGAAGGATTTGATGGGGCCATGATACAGGCCAAGGCGATTGCCCTGCTAGTGAATGAAAATCTCAACAAATGGAACCCAATGTCATTCCTGGCTAAATTATTTGCTGTCACCTCAACCAATATAATGAGAAGACAATTGAGATATCTAAAAGAGGTTGTTCAAAAAGGAATTTCTGAGGATGAAGCAGTGATAACCATTGGAAACGGTATCCGCGCTTCTGAAGCAGTTGTCTGTACCTTGTTGGCAACCATTAAATATCATAAAGATCCTGAGAATGCTGTGATTCAAGCAGTTAATTGGGGTGGAGATTGTGACACCATTGGCGCAATGACAGGCGCACAAATGGGAGCCTTACACGGCAGAGAATGGATCCCCCAGCGCTGGTTGGATAATATAGAAAATGAAATCCACGGCAGAGATTTTATCATTCGTCTCGGTAAACAGCTTTGCAGAGCTGTAATTAACTAGCAGCATGATCAATATCTATCGTATATACCGGGTTTGGTCCGAGGGTGACTATGGTAGTGCCCCGAATAATTGGGGTCGGTTTTTTTACTTTAATCCATCCAGTCAATCGGATCTGTGTTGTAATAATTTTTCAGTTCCTGATAGAGCTCAGGGTGTTTTTTTTTCAATTGTCGCGGTTTTTCAAAAAAACTTTCACTGGCCACAGCAAAGAATTCTGCCGGATTAGTGGCTCCGTACTTGTTCATCACTGTCTTTCTCCATCTCTTTTTTTCTTTTTTCAGG
>DAOWKX010000249.1 GCA_030639705.1 Candidatus Aminicenantota bacterium | reverse complement strand
TTCAACAGGCACATCAACCAGATGTACATATTCTTTTTGCAGATGGTAAATCACTCCTGAGGTGGGATTCAATCCGGAGGGGACATAGACCGTGTAACTGCCATCCGGGTGCTCATCGGTAACAAAAGCGGTCATCATGGTGGAATTTTCAAAAACCCTCACCAGAGCCACGGAAGAGAAAGGCCTTCGTTTCTGTCCCAGAAATTGTTTAATGGTCTCTCTGAATAATGAATAACCGGGTGCAATCCTGAGAATTCTTTTTTCAACCTGTCTGTGAATGAAAATTCCCAGTCTGGTTTTAATAAGAAGGCCAATTAAAAAACAGAGACCAATAATGATTAAAACAACCAGAAAATCTGCAATAATTTTTTGAATATGAGATTTTTCCATCACCAGCCGGGTAAGTGGAAAAATCAGTCCGGTCATCAGGTTAAACAGCCATCTGAGAAAGAAAAAAGTCAGAATAACCGGCAACACCACGATCAATCCACCCATCACGGTGGTTTTTAAAAAATCTTTAATTTGTTTCATCCAACACCTCCCCGAGATTCAATAGAAAACCATAAAGAATGAAATGGTATCATAACAAAATCAATTTGAATAATTATTATATCAAAATTTTACCTGCTATGGCGTTAAATAATTGTCTCTCCACAACTGAAATAAAATAAGTGTCCATAACCGGTGCGAGTGGTTCTGCCGATTTCTGAGATGATCAGCTATCATTTTCTTTATATAAATGGGGTTAAATATTCCTGATTCCTTAATTCGTTTGTCTGATAAATATTCAAACATCAAGTCTTTTAGCTGGCTTTTCAACCAGTTTTTGATGGGAATCGAAAATCCTTCTTTGGTGCGGTAAATAATCTCATCCGTAAGAGTGCCTTCCATGACCTTTTTTAAAAACCACTTGGTGGTTCTTCCCCTTAATTTAAAGTGTGGAGGCAGAGAAAATGCAAATTCAACCATCTTATAATCGAGAAGTGGAACGCGGCATTCCAGAGAATTGGCCATACTCATCCGGTCAACTTTCACCAAGATATCATCCACAAGATAGGTTTTAAAGTCCAGATAGAGATCCTGGTTTATAGATTCAAACTGTCGGGCGATATCAAAATATTGATCGAAAGGCATCCGGGATGGCAATTCCTGTAAAAATTCGTTTTTTAAGAAATCCCCGGAGTACAACCTGCTTTTTTGAACATTCGAAAGAAAAAGCATCCATCTAAAATGCCGGTTGTTACTGGAATTTTCAAGCCCTTCACTGAATCTTTTTATCCGGTTAACAAAACCTTTCTTCAATTCAGAAGGCGGGAAAAGATGGGTCACTTTCGAAGCCAGTTTGTGAAACGGAGTAAAAAGGGAGAAGTCAATATTTCTGGCTATTTTCTGAGCTATATAATGTTCATATCCCCCGAAGATCTCATCCCCCCCATCTCCTGAAAGCACAACCGTAACCTTTTCCCGGGCTGTTTTCGAAACCAGATAAGTGGGAAAATTTGAAAAATCTCCCAGAGGTTCATCAAAAAAGGTGGCCAGATAATAGACCAATTCATTGATATCAGGAGACAATTTTTTAGTATAGTGATCGGTATTAAACTGCCGAGCCACTTTGCGAGAATACTTCAATTCACTGTATGATTTGTCCTCAAATCCAATCGAAAATGTCTTTATCCGGTCTGTTGACAAAGAGGACATGGTTGAAACAATGGCACTGGAATCAATTCCTCCGGATAGAAATGCCCCCAAAGGCACATCAGCAATCATTCTCATTTTTACAGATTCCGCTAACAAGCCAAAAAAATGATCTTTCAATTCAAAAAAATTTGAGGTTAACTTTTTGGGTTTAACTTCCCAGTATTTCTTGATATCCATGGTTCCATTTTCATAGGTTAAAAAATGCCCGGCAGGCAATTTTTTTATTCCTTTGAAAATGGAATAGGGTGCCGGAATATATTCCAGAGTCAGAAAAAAATCCAGACCCACGGGGTCTATCTCTCTGGGAACAGACGGGTATTTCAGAATCGATTTTATCTCAGAAGCAAAAATCAGGTTTTTCTTTTCAGCATCAAAATAATAATACAACGGTTTGATTCCGACATGATCCCTGACCAGAACCAACCGATCATTCGCAGAATCATATATCCCGATGGCAAACATACCTCTAAGCTTATGGACAAATTCCAGCCCGTGGGCTTCATACATGTTAACCACCACTTCGGTATCGGTCCGGGTCTTAAACTGAAATCCCCTTGATTCGAGTTCTTCTCTGAGATCCATGAAATTGTATACCTCACCATTGAAGGTGATCCAGGATTTTCCAGAATGGGATGACAGGGGTTGATGTCCGGTAACCAGATCTATAACACTCAATCGCCTGGCTGCCAGGCCGATCTTTTCACCAAAATAAAAACCCTCATCATCCGGCCCCCGATGAATGATTTGATCATTCATCAATTTCAAGATAGGGAGATCGGCAATTGGATTGGTTTGATAAAACCCACAGATTCCACACATTTAATAATCAAGTCTTATATGGGTTTTAACTCCCACGATTCGCCTGTCATTACTCTGTGGGTCATTTAAATAATAACAATAGGATTGATCACTTTTTATTTTTATATAAAAGATATATCGGTTCTGAATTTTCAGGGTTCGGATATTTTTAAACTTAGCAACCACCTTCTCTCCGGGTGCCAGTTCGATTTCTTTTTTCTGATACTCGATTTGAATTTTTACTTTATTTTTCACAGGAATATTACTTAACTCTATATTAAATTCCTTCACCTTACCGGGAACAGCAATAATCATTTCCAGCTCCTTATTCGAATAGGTCCAGAATGAATTTCTCTCCTTCGGGCTTGTCTCAATGGGCCAGAAATTATCGTTAATAAAAAAAAGCCAGTATTTTTGATCTCCCACTCTGATGAAATTATGAAAGGCAAACGGGTTTTCATTGGTTGGAAGATTTAGAAACTGGGTTTTTTCGGGTGGAAAGAGGCGGATGGGAAAGGAAAGCCCGGCATACCGGCAGGGATCTGAACGATGGAGGCTGTATAAAAAAACCGAGGGGAGAAAAATCAGGGCAAATATGACTGGAAGCAGTGAGAATTTAAAAAGCCGGTACCTGTAACCCAGGAAGAAGAAAAAAGGGAAAATGATTAAGAAATACCGGTTTCCGACAGAGCCACTTCCCCCGAAATAATTATCCGGTGCCAGAACGGTAAAAATCGAAATTGCACAAAATATTGCGATTAAGATAATCCAATCATCAATCATCTTCCGCTGAAAAAAGAAGAGAATCAATATAAAAAATGCAGAAAAGAAATAGATAAACA
>DAOWKX010000034.1 GCA_030639705.1 Candidatus Aminicenantota bacterium | reverse complement strand
GGATGTAAAGGACATTACTTAACAAAATCACATGCGGAATCGTCCATAAAACATTCCCATTTAAAATGAAAAGCACCACCATTATTTTCAAACCTACAGACCTGTGTAATGCCCGTTGCGTATACTGTTCTGCTTATGATCGCTCCAATCATGGCAAGAGGATGACCATTGATACCCTGGAAAAAATGTTTGAAAGAATTGAAGAGTGGGTAGCCGGTTCAGACCAACTGGAAGAGATTAAAATAATTTGGCATGGGGGAGAGCCCACCTTAATGCCCCCGGATTTTTTTTACAGAGCCATTGAATTGGAAAATCAAATCAGAAAAACTCACAGACTGCCCATCCAAAATCTGATTCAGAGCAATTTGTTAAATCTGAACACCGACAGACTTAAAATGTTAAAGTCCCTGTTAGGCAGTGAAAATGGGAGAATGGGCAGAATTGGCACTTCCTATGATCCATTTCCAAACATCAGAATTGCAAAAAAAGGTGACTATAATTCCATCTGGGAGAAATCAATTGAAAAGTTAAAGAAAAGTAACTTTCCCTTTGGTATCCTTTTCGTGGTTCACAAATTGGCTCTGGATAATTTTGAAGAGGTCATGGACATATTTATCAACCGATTTTCCGGAATCGGAATCCGTTTTAACCCCCTATACCAGGAAGGAAGGGCATCAAGCAGTGATCAATGCCAGAACCTTTATGTTACGCCGATCGAGTGGGGTGATTTTTTAATCAAATTATACCGGAAATGGGAAGAATTGGATAAAAAACCCCGGTGGATTCCGATCAAGGAATTCGATGATTTTCACTTCAGAGGAAACTTCCGATTAAGCTGTGACTTTTCCGGACAATGTGCCACCACTCATCTGGGCATAGATACAGATGGAACCGTATACAGTTGCGGAAGAGGCATTGACCGAAAATATGAGCAGTACGGGAATATTTACCGGAATAGCTTTCAGGAAATAGTCATGAATCCCGGCAGACAGCGGATGCTCAATCGCACCACCTTTCTTCACCAAACCTACTGCAGAGGATGTCAATGGTGGCATTACTGTCACGGGGGGTGCCCGATGGATGCTGCCATCAATTTCAACAACATTTACCGAAAGACCAATTTTTGTATTTCCAGAAAAAATTTCTTCAATACCATATACGGAGTACCCAGAAATGTCGAGCCAAACGAATAATTTTAAAGGAAAATATTTTATTCTCAAAGATACTCTGCTGATAGATTTCCCTGACATTGAAAAAATCATTTTTATTAACAATCATATTGATACAATCAATGAGATCAACCAGGAGTATGGTGAAAAGATTAAACAGATCCATTTTGCCGGGGAAACATTTGATTCATTGAAAATTGAAAAAAGAGAGAATCAGCTGATAAAAATCTTCCCCCGCTCAAAGAAAGAAATCATAAAATTTGCAAAACCATTAAAGGAAAAAAATTTTTTTATCAGTCCCACTTTCCCGGTTCAAATCCTGGAAGATATTTCAATCATCTCTTCGATGGGATTAGCAGTGGATTTAATTCATATCATTGACACTTTAGATTTCAAACTAACCCTGAACCTTCTTGACTATTATTTACATAATGCTTCCTTGAACGTTCCCATCGAACCCTTTCACACAATTCTGGTCTCAAAGTTACATCGATCCACCCAAACTCTGTGGAACATGAACCTGAGAAATCCTGATCAATTTTACCACTGCGACGAAACCGGCCTGTCGGAAAGCCCGGAGACTTTAAACAATGCTCAATACCAGTATCTCATTGACCACCAGGCCAAAACCTTCAAACGATCCACCCAGAATTCCCCTCTTCAGTCTTATTTTAATTCTCTCCCAAAAGCCCGGCCAAAATGCATGGCTTGCCCCCATTTCCATATATGTATTGCCTGGGCACTTTATAACAAAGATTCCTGTCAAAAATGGAAAAAATGTTTGACCACTTTACAGGAGGCCTTCCGTGAACTCAAGGCGCTGGAAAAATTTGACCAGGAACATACAATTATCAAGCCCCCCAGCCACTGAAACTTTCTTCTGATTTAAATACCTTCACTGCATCAGCTTCAAAATGATTTGGGCATAGCCTCCCACACCTTTTTTGTTTCTAATATCAAGACTTATCATATCGCTGATCAATACAGAATCCGCTGATCTGAATTTAACCTTACGATATACATCTCTGATTTTAAAACTCCCCCACACTTTTACATCAGGATGTGCTTCCCCGCATATTTCAACCTCCGAATCATTCATAGACGTTACCCCGTACTGAAGTCTGAATGATTTCTTTTGCCTGAATATGACAAATTGCTTCATGATCCTGGCAGCACCCCAACCGACTCTATTAAGGTAGGGCGAGAAATCCAGGGGAGGACTCTGCCATACTGTTTTTGAATCCAGTTCATTCAGGTTTAAAACAGGCAGACAGGAATGATCGTAAGTTTTCAAGAGTTCAATAAGTATTTTATATACCTTAAAAAAAACATTCACTTTTTGATCATCGGTGTTGGCTTTAAATACGAAATTAGAAATGAATTTCTTATGTTTTCCATATTGAGACCTTTCAAATCCAATTGAACCTTGTTGATTGGCAGGTAACTGAAAGAGTAATTTCCGTGTGCCCATCATGGCTTTTGCATAAAAAGGATTGTTTTCTCTGAACTCCTTCATTTTGTCAATTGTAAAAAGAAGAGTGCTTTCCGGTTCATAGCCTGCGGCTAAAAAAATAAAATGCTTGCCCCGGAACCCGAGACTCCTGAATAAATATCCGGGTCTATTTGCCTTCTGGAAAGAAAACTCATATTGATTGATCCCCCTTTTAGTAGCAATAAAATCGGCTGAACCAGATACCTCTAAAAAAACCCTGTAAGGAATAATGAAAAGAAAAATCCCGTTGATGTCTGCTTGAAAGAAATAAGAAGCATTATAATTTAAACCGTCTCCCCTCATGTGAGTCGCCCATAAGCAAAGAATAATAAAAAATATCTTCTTCATTTCAACAATCAACCCTGCTTGTTTCACTCCTCAGATCCAATCATCGGGAAGCAAAACTGAATGGTCTCACCATTCAACTACAATTTCTTGGGCAAAAGGATCAAAAGAAAGAACACAGGTATCCTTGAATACACCGGGGCCGAGTACTACACCAGCTTTCAAACCGGAAAGGCGACGGTAAAAACGATCAAATGACCAAACATCAGCAGCGCTTCTATTCAATTTCAGGGAACCCAAATAAATGGTTACGGGCGCTTTAAAAAAACGATAGACTGATCCGTTTGAAAGGTACTTTACCTTGGGTTTTAAAGGCAATTGAAGTAAGCGGGCAAAATCCAGCAATACCGCAATATCCTCAGCACCGGTCTCGATGATTCCCAATCCCTTTTTTACCCCGTTTATTTCCAGTGGAATAAAAGCCTGTTCATATCCATACCAGCGTAATTTGACCACCTTTCGGCCATCTTTTTTTAAAAGATAACGGTCAAATGCTCTTTTTGTTCTCATTATAAATCGTTTCCCGGGTCCATCCAGAGTAACCACCCGATTGCGAATAAAAAGAGGATTCAGATTGGCATCAAAAAAATCTGAACGGGGTTTGGGGATATAAAACCCGGTGAGATGACGAAACTGAAAAGAACCAAAATCGAGGGACTCGGTATAAATACGGTAGCCATCCAGCACATCTGCTTCTGATCCAATAACCGCTACGGTTCTCCCCCCCTTTTTCATATCCAAATAATCATAGAGTTCCCGGTCATGAACCATCCAACCGGTGGCATTACCGGTATCCAGAAGGATCTTAGAGTTCCTGTTTTTTTTTAGCTGAAAAAATATAAAATAAAAACGACAATCAGATGACTCCGCCAGGGGATATTCAACACTATCTGATTCAGTAACTATCTCAAATAATTGTTTTCCTCGAATCCCTTTATAAAGGCGAGAACTGGCCTTCAGGTTATCATAGGTCAACTTATCCTCATTTTTTATGAGTTTTGCCCGTTTTGAATACCAATTATATAATTTTTTTACCTTTCTGGTGGCATTATATACCTCGACACCAACAAGAAATGTTTGAAATGATTGGATAAATACCGGGTTCTTTGCCAGCCAATCCTCAAACAATATCTCGCTTTTGAAAAACTGTTTCAGGTAAAGAAACAACATCACTTTTGCGAGAACACCACTCTGGGAATGATTATCCAGCTCCAATGACCGGTTGATAAAATGCTCTGCTTTTTGAAATTCTCCCCTGGATAGATAAACCCATCCGCAACAGGCATAAAAATCCTTTTCCAGGGGGCCTTCGGGTACGATCTTTTCTAATTTTTTTAAAGCAGCATACCCTTCACCAGTGCGGGCCAGGCATTCAATATACAATAGTTTATCATCCAAAGATAAAGTCGGGTAGTTTTTTTTATCAAAATGATTAACAATTTCTTTAAAACTGGAATCCCAGTACAATTTTTTCAAATCAGTTTCCAATGCAGATTGAGGCAGTGGCCATATGAAAAGAAAAGCAAACCAGACAATTACCATGAAGGTGTTGCTAAAATGAAAAAGACTTTTTAAAGACATCAATAAAACTGCTTCCCTATTGTAATATTGGATATTCAACCTGAAAAAAAATATCCTGGCCTTCTGAGAGAAGGATTGTTTATTCTTCTGTTATGATATTCACCCTCATGGTCTTGTGAATCATATCAATATTAACAATATGAATCTTGATTTGTTCATTTTTTTCCATCAGATTCAATTTCGTTGTGATTTCCTGTAACTGCTTAACATCGAGATAATCAGAATGATTCAATTCGGCACGAATTTCAGCATAATTTCCCCGGTCAAAGTGATCGATTCGCAATACAAGAAAACCATATCTTTCAAAGGTTTCATAAATAATTTCAGGATATAAAGTATTTTTCATAGCTGATCATCCAACGTTTTACCGATTTATTACAGGTCTCATACCCAAACTGTTCATAAATATAGTACAATACATTCTGAAAATCAACTGGAATTGGATAATTTGGTCTTAATCACACTCCGTACAACAATAATTTTAAAAAGAAAATAAACTAAAATCTTAAAAAGACAGGAAGCAAAATAAACATAAAAATCAAAGGCTTGCCCCAGGAATCTCTTTTCAACCCCTTCCAGTTCTTGACCCCAATACCAGCTAAAATCAAAAAAATAACCAACAAAGCCATTGCAAACAGCAAAGAAATAAAATCCGAAATTTCAATTTTAATTAGATTAAACAACCAGAAAAAAGGAACAGTTATCAATACTCTTTTGAAATTAAAAAGTAAAAAAATGCCCAGGTAATAGAAAAATGCGCAATAGAAGCCTCTACCGTATATTGAAGAAAACCAAAAAATCAATAACAGAGGGAGATAAAAATATAGTATATAAGTAATTTTCAGGTATTTAGTTTTTTCAATGGGTTTCACCACATAGGAGATTTGTTTCCCCAGTTTAAATTTACCTTTAGAATCCATAAACTTACTAGAAATTAACCACTCATACAGAAATGAAAAAAGAGAATAACCCATGAATTTTGTTTGTATGGTATTTCTCCATTGCCTCTCAATAATATCATCTGAATGAAGTGTGATTTTTGTCAATCCTGATTCAATATAAACAGCTACACGGCCAAGATCTATAAATGTTGGATTTCCATCATTGGAAATCAAAAAAACCGCCGGTTGAAGTAAAGTATAATAAGAAACAACAGCAATTTTTTTGGTCCTGGTATCTGAATAGTTCAACAGCCTATTTTTTGCTTGAGCATATGTGGATAATCCCAAGAAAAAATAATTCTGGGTCACTGCCAGCGAGCGATTATTCAATTCCATTTTGGTCATTTGCCACAATAATGAAAGGTTGAGAAAACGGACAATTATCATAATTCCCAAAACTGCCATAAAAAGCACAAAAGGCTTTTTAATCCGATTTTTTTTTCTCGCCTTTAATTCATCATAAAGTGTTGGCATACTTCCCCTCAATCCCACATGACCCTGAGATTGCGATTGTATATTTTACTCCAGTTTATATTTTTTTGTCTTTGAAATTAAATTAACTCTGGAAATCCCGAGAATCTTGGCGGCTCTGGTTTTGTTCATACTTGTGAGTTTCAATACCTTCTTAATATGTTCTCTCTCAACTTCCACCAAAGACCGTGAAGCTGATTCCTCAGCAAAATCATCGGGAATCCTATTGTTGGATAGAAAATAATGGGGAAGGGATTTCTTCCGCAACTCATGGTTGGATTCGACAATTATCGCACTGTTTATAATATTCATTAGCTCTCTGATATTTCCAGGGAAATGATAACCTGTTAAAAGGCTTTGTACAGGCCGGGATATTTTTGAAACCTTTTTTTTATACTTCTTATTAAACTCTTTCAAAAAATAATCAGCCAGTAAGAGAATATCTTCTTTTCTATCCCGAAGCGGAGGCAAATAAATCGAATTGATATTTAATCGAAAAAACAGATCTTTTCTGAAATTTCCTTTCTTGATTTCATCGAATAAGTTCTTATTGGTAGCTGCTATGATACGGACATCTACCTTGAGATTCCTGGTTGAGCCCAGCCGGTAAAACTCTCCTTCCTGAAGAACCCGTAATAATTTCACTTGAATGGGCAGGGATAGCTCTCCGATTTCATCCAAAAAAAGTGTTCCTCCGTTTGCATCTTCAAGAAATCCCTTCTTATCGGAAATTGCACCTGTAAAAGAGCCTTTTGAATGTCCGAAAAACTCAGAGGAAAATAATTCATTGGCAAAGGCGCCTGAATTAACCGCTATAAATTTTTTGTCTTCTCTGGCACTGATTTTATGTATTGCCTGGGCGATTAATTCTTTACCGGTTCCACTTTCGCCCCATATCAAAATTGAATTATCGGTTTCGGCAAATTTTTCAACAATATGAAAAATTTTTAAAATTTCATCATTCACGGTGATGATTTTTTTGAACGCCTCTTTGTGCTTCAGTCCATCCAAGGTGAATGACATACTGGATTCCGACTCAATTTTTTTTATTCCAACCTTATCAATGGCTGAATCCAGGACTTTTAAAAGTCTTTTTTCCTCTATTGGTTTCAACATATAATCAAATGTACCCAGTTTCATGGCGGAAATCGCCAGATCAATATCCTCTACCCCGGTTAAAACCACAGTGATTATATTAATATCGTTCTCCTTTATAAATTGAAGAATATCCAGACCAGTAACGTTGGGCATATCCATATCCAGAAGCAATATATCAAATTTTTCTTTCTCTAAGAACTCATAGGCTTTTGCATTATCCTGTAATGTGTGGACAGAAAATTTTCCGGCCTGGATTAAAAAGACTCGCAAAAAATTTAATATTGCCTGATCATCATCAATTACCAGAATCCTGGTCACTCACTGCCTCCCGCTGAAACCGGTATGTGTATTGTAAATTTTGTCCCCTGTCCTAATTTGCTATCCACATCTATTCTTCCAAGATGTTCTTTTATGATTCCATAAGTAATGGTTAAACCCAGTCCTGTTCCTCCCTTATTTCTTTTGGTGGTAAAGAAAGGATCGAAAATGTATTTTTTATCCTTTTCGCCGATCCCTTTCCCGTTATCCTCAATGCTTATGATTATCTCTTTACCTTCCCCATCCAATCTGGTTTCAACCTCAATATATCCTTTTCCATTTTCAATGGCCTGTGAGGCATTGATAAACATATTCACCATCACCTGTTGCAGCTTTTGGACATTGCCTTTGAACTCAGGGATATCAGAACCCAGTTTCAATTTCATTTTAGCAGTTTTTCGTATTTGATTTTCTACCAGCCGGTAACTATTATTCACCACCTGATTGATGTTGACATTTTCTTCCAGGGACTCATCATCTTTCTTGGCAAAATTTCTCAATCCATCCACAATTTTTTTTATCCGATTGGCACCATCTACCATATCTTCTAATAATATTGGGATGTTTTCCTTAAAAATCTCATAATCCAAGCGGGCAATCTTTAAGTCCTTTTGATGGGAGTAATGCTCATCCAGAATCGGGAAAATATCACCAAATGACTCCTTCATGATCTTAATATTTCCCCGAATAAAAGTATTGGGGTTATTGATTTCATGAGCCACACCGGCAACCAGTTTCCCCAATGAGGCCAATTTGTAAGATTGTAGGAGCTGAAATTCCATATGCTTCTCTTTGGTCACATTGGTGCAAATCTCCAAAACATTCTCTACTCTTCCTGAATTGTTGACAATGGGATAGTTATTTAAAAGAAAATACTGGTTGTCAACTCTCTTCTCAACAGAAACCGATTTAGCTTCCTTAAAAGAAATTTCCGCAGGGCAACCCAAACAGGGACGATTTTCATTGAATACTTTTCGATAACATTTTCCCGAATGACCGATTTCTCTCTTATTGGACATGAGTATATTAAATTCCGAATCAATCACCACGATGGTATCGGTCATTGCATTAAACAATGATTCCAGTTGGTTCCGGCTTCGACCGCATTCTTCGGTTAATTCAAGTAGCTTTTTATTTTTTAGAAGAAGTACCTTTTTTTGCTTTTCCAGATCCACTACCAAATCTTCAAGTTTTTCCAGATGGATTTGCAATTCCACCTTCAGATCCTGATTTTCTATTGCATTGGCGATCATACCTGAAATCTCTTCTAATAATTCTTCTTCTTCTTTTAAAAATGGAACTTTCTTGTGATATCCTACCTCAATAAAACCTCTCTTGATTTTGTTTACAATGATAGCCTCTGTAAGGGTATTTTTTGCTTTCTGATTCCCGTTTTTTTCATCAGCATATACTCTTCCATCCAAAACGATCTCCACACTGACCAATTCCGGGAATTGAAATCCATCAATCAGAGGTTGAATGCAATTGGGCAGTGTCTTGCTTATTTTCTCACTGTGATCCAGCTCCGAACTTATGGCAAACAAACACTGCAACTCTTTAACACGTTCCTTTAAATCCAGCTCTATTTTAGTGGTTTGAAGGATTTTTTCTTTTGTCGATATGATCACATTCTGGGTTTCATTGAGGTTAACCGGAAAAAGGAAAAGTGTCTTTTGAATTCGTTCAATATTCAATGAGTTGGGCCGCTTGTTATGGCGTACCTCATCTATCTTTTTCTCCCATAATTTTTTTTCCTTCTGGCAAAAATTATTTAAAAATACAGTTTCGTTATGTTCTTTTGATTGAAACAGAACCTGTTCAATATCATCTCCCGTGTAGACGATACTATTTTTTTCATCCAGAATAAGAATATAATTCAGCAGCTCGAATACCAGATTGATATTTTTTACATCCTTCATATTTCCTTGATTATTATAGCATTAAATTGTTCTTAATTTTAATTTTAAAGAAATTTTCCGAAAAAAGAACACTGGATCTTTCCGGATTACGAGTGGCAATATCAGTATCCCTGACCGAGAAATGTGCTTTGTGATCCCGGGTATAAAATCCATTCTGAAAGAACGGTTCACCCCAAGACTCATTCATCTGAGAATCTTTATAAAATCGATTTATTTCTTTTATCTCTTCCCAAATTTCAGAAACGGATGAATAATGAAATCCATCTCCAAAACCATTGGCGAACTTCATCAAAATCTCCCAATTCTCCATTCCATTCCCGGGAGGTAATATCTGATTCACCTTCTGTAACCGTCTGTCACACGTAGTAAAGGTACCATCCTGCTCAATATAAGAGGCAGCCGGGAGGATGACATCTGCCTCTCTGGCTGTCGCTGTATGAAACATATCTGAGACCACCATAAATTCGACTCCATTAAAATATTTCCAATTTTCACTATGAACCAGCGGGTCCTCTCCGAAGATAAACACTGCCTTAATTTCACCCGCCAGCATCCTGGCTTTTAAATCAACCGGTTTAAACACCTTCTTGAGGTCCATATCCCAGGTCTCTCCGATACGGTCTATTTCTTCTGTATCCGCAATCTTTACATAACCCGGTAAATAGTGTGGGTTGGCACCCATGTCCAAAAGTCCGGCGGAATTGGCATAATCCCTGAGGATAATCAATCCGTTTTTCTTTCTGGAAAAACGATTGGTCAGTAAAAGAAAATTGCCAATTGCCTGAAGGTCCCCGGTTGATTTCTCTCTCAATGAATCAATATTATAAATAAAAGAAATATTCAATCCTGGATTCTCCAGCCATTGATTCAGTATTTCATATTTTTCATTGGTTATTCCTGTTAAACGGCATACCTTCTCACGGTTAAATCCCGAAAGGAATTCAGCAAGCTCAGAAAAACCTTCAGTCCGATCTTGAATGAATGTTCGGTCAAATTTTTCTCTATTAATCAGTTCTCTTAAAATTCCATTTAATAAAACCGTATGAGTCCCCCGCTTACTATCGATCCATAAATCGGCATATTTTGCGAGTTTGATCTCCGAAGAATTAATCAAAATGACTTTTGTGCCTCGTTTTTGTGCATTTTTAATTTTAAGCTCCATAATCAGATTTTCTTCTGAAAGATCGGCATTGATCACCACAATAATATCGGATTGAATCAGATCATCGGTTTTCATGGTGGATACAGTCAATCCAACCGATTGATCCAAAGCATCCAAATCAGTGCTGTAGAGCATATTTGAAAAACTGGAAATATTGTTGGTCCCCAGGGTGACTCTCGACAGTTTCTGGAGTAAATAAATTTCTTCGTTAGATAATTTAGGTGAGGCGAATACCCCCACTGAATCGCTACCGTACTTGGTTATAATTTTTTTCATTCCCTCAACGGCACTGCCAATGGCGTCATCCCAATCAACTTCCGTTGATTTCCCATTCCGACCCACTACCGGCTGTTTTAATCTATCTTCAGACATCAGGAAACGATGACCGAATCGTCCCTTAACACATAAATATCCTCTGTTATGGGTATCCCGGATCTCCTCTGTGGAATTGGACACATAAAAAACATCACTGTCGATCACTTTATAATTGAGATTACATCCGATCGAACAAAAGTTACATATCGACCTATAATTGCTTTTAGAAAGGGCCCCCAGAATCTTAAAAGGAAATCTTTCTGCCAGGGCCCCGGTTGGACAGACATCGATGCAGTTTCCACATGAAATACAGTTGGTTTCAATCAGTGGATGTTCCATGGCGGGTTTCATCACGGCCTTGAATCCACGATTAACAAAACCCAAGGCAGAAACCTCCAGGACCTCGGAGCATGTCCTGACACACAGCCCGCAGTTAATACATTTATTCGGGTCCAGCGATATAAATGGATGCTGGATGTCTGTTTTATATTTGCGTGTCTCACCAATAAAATTGGAAATATCGATTCCAAATGTATCACAATACCGTCGTAGCACACAGTCATAATATTCAGAACACCCGCATTCCAAACACCTTTCGGTTTCCCGGACAACCTTCCTTTGATCAAATCCCAGCTCAACCTCTTTGAAATTTTGTTTCCGATTATTGATTGATAGCTCTGGCATTTTTTCTCGATTGACTGCTTTAACAAAAGACAATTCCTGTTCTGTCACATCATTAAAGCGATGCTTAAAACTGTTAAAATGCCATCCATTGTCCGTTTTCTTACCCTTATTGAGTAAATCGTGGATAGCGGCTGCCGCTTTTTTACCATGGGCAATGGAGGCAATTGCTGTCCAGGGGCCGGTCACCACATCCCCACCCGCATAAACACCCTTTATGCTGGTTGCAAGATTATCCTGATCGGTTTTTATGGTTCCCCACTTCTGCAGCTCGCAGCCGTTGCCATTGGAGAAAATGGCGGCATCCACCTGCTGACCGATAGCCGCAATCAAGGTATCACACTTTAACACAAATTCTGAATCGGGAATGGGCACCGGACGAGGTCTTTCACCGGGCTCTCCTTCTTTCAGCTCCATTTTAAGGCATTCAACCGCTTTCAAACGGTTTCCTTCCCGGATGATTTCTGTGGGATTGGATAAAAATAGCAATTCCACCCCTTCTTCCTCGGCTGCTTTAACCTCCTCAGGATGTGCAGGCATTTCCTTAATGCTACGTCGATAAACGATTCTTACTTTATCCGCTCCGCATCTTAAGGCTGATCTGGCGGCATCGATTGCAGTATTTCCACCCCCTACCACAATCACAGTCCCTTCTAATCGGGGAACACCATTTAGTTGTAAATCTCTTAAAAAATCAATCCCTTTTACGACACCTTCTGTGTCATCCTCGTGTGCCAGTCTCATTTTACTGGCCTTATGGGCGCCCAGAGCCAGATAAACCGCATCATAACCCTTTGAAAACAAACCAGGAATATCAAAATCTCTCCCCAATGCCACATTATTTTTAACCTTTATTCCCAAATTGGTTATCCAATTAATCTCGGTATCCAATATTTTTTTGGGTAATCTGTATTCAGGGATCCCGTAACGGAGCATTCCACCGAGCTGGGGGAGCTTTTCAAATATGGTTACATCATATCCTTCAATATTTAAATAATAGGCACAGGTCAGGCCGGAAGGTCCACCGCCCACAACAGCCACTTTTTTATTTTTTCGCTTTTTTACCAAAGGAGTCCACATATCAATGGCATCAAGATCAGCCACATATCGTTTTAATGCATTAATTGCCACTGAGTCATCAACCAGATTTCTCCGGCAGGCAACTTCACAATCCCGGATACATACTCGACCAATGGATAAAGGAAGCGGGTTGGTCTGTTTGACCAGGCGTAGAGCCTCCCTGTGTTTACCAATCGATATAAGGGCGATGTAGCCCTGAGCATCCACTCCAGCCGGACAATTATTCTGACAGGGACCAATACAATCGGCATAATGATTAGAAAGCAAAAGCTCGAGTGCTGTTTTCCTGGCACTTCTTATACGCTCTGTATTGGTATGGATTACCATACCATCATTTACCTTTGTCGAACATGAGGGGACCAACTTTTTTACTCCCTCAACTTCAACAACACAGAGAAAACAGGAACCATAGGGTTCAATTCGCGGATCATAACACAGCGTCGGAATTTCATCTATTTTATGATCGTTGACTACTTCCAGTATGGTTTTGTCAGAATTTGTTTTAATTCTCTTATCATTTATAGTAACTGTGATATTTTTCATGATCATGTTCTCCGTTTGCTCTAAATCTTTTCCACTGCCCCAAAGCTGCAGGCATCATAACAAAGACCGCATTTAATACACTCATTTTGATTGATAAGGTGAGGTTTTTTCACCTCTCCTGAAATGGCCTGAACCGGACATTTCTTGGCACACAATGTACAGCCCGTACACTTTTCAGCCGAAATTTTATAAGTGATAAGCGCAGGACAGATATGGGCAGGACATTTTTTGTCCCTGATATGTGCTTCATATTCCTCTCTAAAATATTTCAAGGTGGTCAACACCGGATTGGGAGCTGTTTGCCCCAGGCCACAGAGGCTACTGTCTTTTATTTTATATGCCAAACTCTCCAATAAATCCAGATCCTCCTCTTTACCCTCACCCATGGTTATACGGTCCAGTATCTCCAGCATCCGCTTGGTCCCTATCCTGCAAAAGGTGCACTTTCCACAGGATTCGTTCTGAGTGAAGTTAAGAAAAAACTTTGCCAGATCAACCATACAGGTGGTTTCATCTAAAACGATTAATCCTCCTGATCCCATGATGGCGCCGGTTTGAGTAATTTCATCATAGTCAATCTTTAAATCTCCCATGCTAGCCGGGATACAACCACCGGACGGGCCACCCATCTGCACCGCTTTAAATTTACGATCATCCTTGATGCCACCACCTACATCAAATACAACTTCATTGATTGTCATTCCCATGGGAACTTCTGCCAAACCACTTCGTACAATTTTTCCCGCCAGAGCAAATACCTTGGTCCCCTTACTCTGTTCTGTGCCCATAGATGAAAAACTCTCAGCACCATTTAATATAATCCAGGGAATATTGGCATAGGTTTCCACATTATTTATATTGGTTGGCATTCCCCATAACCCTTTTTGGGCAGGAAAGGGTGGTCGAATTCGAGGGATTCCTCTTTTTCCTTCTATGGATGCAATTAATGCTGTCTCCTCCCCGCATACAAATGCACCCGCGCCTTCCTTAATCTTTATTTTGAAATTGGCATCCGAACCAAAGATACCCGTTCCCAGATACCCTCTTTCTGCACACTGTTTAATGGCATTTTCAAGCCGCAAAATGGCTTTCGGGTATTCAGCCCGAATATAAATATAGGCTTCATCAGCCCCAATGGCCCTTCCTGCGATCATCATCCCTTCCAGAACCGAATGGGGATCTCCTTCAAGAACACTTCGATCCATGAACGCACCCGGATCCCCCTCATCGGCATTGCAAATAATATATTTTTTTTCACCTTTTGCATTTCTGGCAAATCTCCATTTCAATCCGGTAAGAAATCCCCCTCCCCCTCTACCTCTTAATCCGGATTGATAAATAATATCAATAATCTCTTCCGGTGAAAGCTCTTTTAATACCTTCTGTATGGCTTTATAACCATCACGGGTAATATACTCATCGATTGACCCAGGATCAATCACCCCGCAGTTTCTCAAAACGATTCTCTTCTGTTTTTTGAAGAATTCTTCTTTTTCACTGCAAGCACGATTATTGACAATCCACTCCTCTATAGGTCGATCATCAATAATATGCTGATCAATAATCTTCTTGGCCTTTTCAGGATTGATTTTTGCATACAAGAAACTGGTGCCATTTTCCACGACCTCCACTAATACTTCTTCATAACACATACCCATGCACCCGGTTTCTTTTAAAACAACCTTTAATTTTTTGGCATCTATCTCGCTTTTCAAAGTGTTAAAAACTTGAATTCCACCAGCTGACACGCCGCAGGTTCCAAGACCTACTCTAATTTCTTTCATAAGACTTCTCCTTTCAGGTACAATAAATTGATCTACAGTTCTCTGTATTTTTTTATGATTCCCTTAATCTTTTTGGGAATCAAGCTTCCATAGGTCTCTTCATTTACCATAATCACAGGAGCCAGAGAACAACAGCCCAAACAGGCCACCGATTGTAAAGAAAAGAGGCCGTCATTTGTGGTTTCACCCACTGAAATCCCCAATTCATTCTGGAGGGCTTTTAATATGTTTTTTCCACTATTAACATGACAGGCGGTTCCCTCGCATATTTTTATGACATATTTGCCAAGAGGTCTGAGGCGAAATTGAGAATAGAAGGTGATCACTCCATAAATATCAGCAGCCGGGATTCCAACCACCTCGCTGATATAATGAATGACTTTCTCCGGGATATATCCATATGAATCCTGTGCCGATTGCAATAAATAGATCAGTGAGCCATGGCTGTCTTTTTGGGTAACCAGGTCAATTTTAAACTTTTTAATCTCCTTTTGAAAAAATGGTAAATTCACTTCATTCATTAATCACTCCGCTGTTAAAACAAATTCTACATTTCAAAAAGATTAATAATCGGATATTCTTTAACCCTCAGAACACCTTCCATATTAATTATTTTTTCCTGAATCACCCGATCAATTTCATTGAAGTAGCTGCCGTGAATCAACAATACAATATTAAACTTGCCACCTGTATAATCACAATAAACAATGTTCTCATTCAACCGAAGGGACGGGTAAACAGTGTCTATTCTTTCTTTTTCTGCTTCAACCAATACATATGAACACACACGATTCCCCAGATTTCTATCCTTTACCAGGTCAAGACTTCCTGCCGAAAAGGCATCTTCTGCCACATTAATGATATTAGCTGTGCTTTCTTCGAGAATGGGGCGGATTACCGGGAGGAAATCAATTTCATCAACTCCATTAATCCTTTTAATCTGATCATCACATACTTTTTCAAGTGATTCATGGGTATCACTCTGGAGTAAAAGAAAAATATCATAATCTCCCTTTGTGGCATCACAATAAACAACATTCTCCAGGTAATATAATTTTTTATAAATTTCAAACAAATCCACATCCCGATTGGTTTTAATAAGCACATAAGCAGATTCACTTTTCGCGTCTTGCTCTTCAGCTGCCACAGCTGGCTCTTCTGCTTTCTCTTTCTTTATAATTCCCTCAAATTGATCCACCAGCTCATCGGTAGAAAACGGTTTCTCCAAAAACGCATTCACTTTTAGATCTTTAATCTCTTCTGGATTCAGCCTGTCAGCATATCCAGTAATTAAAATGATAGGAATTCCAGGATATTTAAATCGAATTATTTTAGCCAGCCTTGTTCCTTTGATATCAGGGAGCTGAATATCAATGACCACAGCTGCGGGCGGTACATTATTTTTGATAAACAGTTCCAGCTTTTTAAGGCCACTCAGCCCATCTTCGCAAGGCTCGGTGTCATACCCCCTCTGGCTTAATCCTAGACTCAGGGTTCTTCTTAAAGAAGATTCATCATCAATCAATAAAATTTTGTTTTTCATGGTTTACCTCCAAAATTTTCATCCGGAATAAGTGAAGCAAATCCAATGCCAATTAGCAAAAAGCTTTTAATATCAACCATTTTCGGCTTATTCTTTTTATTAAACAGGGGGATATTGTAACTATTTTTTACACCTGACAACGAAAACCATTGATAACAAAGCATTCCCAAGCTGTCAAAAAAATTAACAGTTTCATGAAAGTAAAACAAAACTGTAAACGATTGATAATCAACAGTTTGAGCTATTAAAAATTTTTCTATTAAAATATTTAACACTTATGGCCATTTTTCAAGCCAATTGACAAATGATCGATTTTTAAATATGATTAAATAAAAAGGGAAATAAATGACCTCATATAAAGTCATTATTATCGTTAGTATTATTCTGGTGCTTCTCGTTACCGCACTCTACATCAATTTTTTTGTCATTCCAAAAAAATCAGAACCGCAAAAACAATTAACCCCAACTCATAAAGAAAACATTCCAGCCCATCCTCCCACCTCGGTAAAACAAAAGTCATTATCACCAATGCCAGCCCTTCCTGCATTGAATGAAAGTGATGATTTCATTCGGGAATATCTGAAAACATACTCCAGCCAAGCTATCTTTCAAAAATGGTTAAAACCCAAGGACATTCTCAGGCGTTTTGTTGCCATTGTGGACAATATTGCCCGCGGTGAAATTCCCTCAACCAGTCTTACATTTTTAAATCCGGATAAACCCTTTAAGGTCATAAAAAAAACCAACCATATTACCCTGGACCCTGAAAACTACAGACGTTATGACCTCCTCATCAACATATTTGTTTCTCTTGACACCGGCGCTCTGATGGTTTTATACGATAAACTAAGGCCTCTTCTGGAAGAGGCCTACAAAGAACTGGGATATCCGGAAAAGCAATTCAATGACACCTTATTGCAGGCCCTCCGGGTGGTAATGGATACTCCCATTATCCAATCTCCGGTTTCACTGGAAAAACAAGTAATTACGTATTCTTTTAAGGATCCACGTCTGGAAGCATTAACCCCAGCTCAAAAACAGATATTCAGAACAGGCCCAGAAAATATCCGGAGAATAAAGAAAAAATGTCGAGAAATTTCCAGAGAATTGAATTTTGAAAAACGATAAAAGCAGGAATTGCTATTTTTTGCCGGAAATTTCTGCAGAACTCTGCTTGGGTTTATAAATTTTAGCTGCCACATACACCATCCACCTGCGAGGCAAAAAGTGTGTCAGCAGATGATTCAATTTGTAGATAAAAGAAGGGATTTCAAGGGCCTTACCTTTTTTTAATGCCCGGATGGCTTTTATTGAGGCTTTATGGGGATTCATCATGAAAAATGGATTTGGAGATATGTTATCGGCGATTCCAGAAGAGGACACCATTTCTGTATCAATACCTCCGGGCGCATAGGAACAAATCACAATCCCTGAATATCGATATTCTTCTCGTAAACCATCGCTGAAACTTTGAAGGGCACTTTTGGATGCAGAATAGATATTCTGGTAGGGGATGGGAACAAAGGCGCTCTGGCTGGTAATATTCAGAATAATCCCTTCCCCATGTTTTTGAAAATGGGAAATGAATAGTAAACTGAGTTTCATGGCAGCCATAAAATTAACCTGAAGCATTTTTTCATAGGTATTTAGATCTTTTTTATCACTCTTTCCATAGGCAGTTAATCCAGCATTATTGATCAGGGCATATATATTTCCTATTTCAGTTGCCTTCTCAAACAATTGTTCAACATTTCTTGAAATACTGAGATCGACCTCCACGGCTTCAACTCGTGTCCCGCTTGAGGTTTCAATTTCCTTTTTCAGCTGTTCAAGGTTTCTTTTTCTTCTGGCAGCAATAATCAGTTTGGCTTTTTCCTGTTTCGCCATAATCAATGCCATCTCTCTTCCCAAGCCGCTTGAGGCGCCGGTAATTACTACCCAGCGATCTTTGAAATCAATTTTCCTCATCTTTTCGACCCAATATGTTTTACCACTTATTTAAGAGTTTAACCCGCAGGAAAAAATATTTCAAGGATAACAAATATTCTCCGGAAATTTTGTCTTTAGTGCTGTTGAAAAAAAAGTAAAAAGTTGAAAATCAAACCCAATTCTGATAAAAATATGTTATACAAAAAAATTTTATATGTATATATATTTTTTTTATTTCTAAAATATTGCCATGATAGGGAAACTTTTCTCTCCACAGGATATTGAACAAATAAAATCACTCAACCTGACCTCAAAACAGGTAACACATCAAATGGAACTCTTTGAGATGGGAACACCCTATAGCACGCTCGTGCAGCCTGCCAAAATTAACGATGGAATCAAATCTTTCTCTCAAAAAGAAAAGCAGCGGTTTGTGAAGAAATTCGATGAACTGCACACACTCCAAAAGATGGTAAAATTCATCCCTGCCTCAGGGGCAGCAACCCGAATGTTTAAAATTCCCCTCTACTTTTTAAATCATCCTGAAGAAATAACCAGCTGGTTAAAGAAGGATAACATCAATTCTCTTCAAGAAGAATACCTGTTTATGAAAGATTTTTTACCCGGACTCCGCAAAAAACAATTCGCTTTTTACCCTGATCTCCAAAGTGTTTTAAGAAAAAAAAATCTTGATTTAACCGAACTGCTAAATCAGGGAAAGATCGAAACAATTCTGGAATACCTTCTAACTCCGGCCGGTCTGAATTATGCCAATCTTCCCAAAGCACTTTTAAAATTCCATCAATACCGTCACCAATCTCGCACACCTCTTGAAGAACACTTGACAGAGGCTGCTTCATACCTGAGAGACCAAAACGGAATCATCAGGCTTCATTTCACACTTTCCCCCGAATTCAGGCAAAGGGTCCAAGTTCATCTCGACACCATACTAAAAAAGCATGAAGATTCCAATTTACGGTATGAAATCACTTTTTCGGTTCAACAATTCCACGCCAACACCATTGCCGTTGACAAAGAGAATCAACCCTTTAGAGACAGTCAGGGAAGAATCGTATTCAGGCCTGGAGGTCACGGTGCCTTAATTGAAAACCTGGATACCCTGACAGAAGACATTGTTTTCATCACCAACATCGATAATATTGTACCGGACCATCTAAAAAATGAAGTGGTATTTAATAAAAAGGTCCTGGGAGGCTATATGGGAACCATCCAGGAAAAAGTATTTCATTATCTTAACGAATTATCAGGTGATGAACCCAGAAATGCCCTGCTTGAAGAGACCCGGTCTTTCTGTGAAAATCAATTGATGATCCATTTTCCAGAACAATTTCAATTCTGGCATTTGAGGAAAAAACGAAACCATATTTTCACTCAATTAAACCGGCCGATTCGGGTATGCGGAATGGTTAAAAACCAGGGCGAACCCGGAGGAGGCCCCTTCTGGATCAGAGACAAAAAAAATCAGATATCCTTACAGATCATCGAGACCACTCAGGTAAAAAAAATCGCAGAACAAAAAGCAATTCTTTCTGCTGCATCACACTTCAATCCCGTGGATCTTGTCTGTGGTATAAAAAATTTCCGGGGAGAAAAATTTAACCTTCCGGATTTCATCGATCCAGATAGCTATTTCATATCTGAAAAATCAATGGAAGGAAAACCCCTGAAAGCCTTAGAACTCCCGGGACTGTGGAATGGAGCAATGGCCAAATGGATCACTCTTTTTGTAGATGTACCGGTGAGCACTTTTAATCCAGTCAAAACCATAAACGACCTACTGAGAGAACAACACCAGCCTGAAAAACAGCCAGCGAATTGCAATCCTGATTGGATTTGATGCAATATAAGAATAAAACAATTATCTAAAAATTAAGGATCAGAAAATCGTAACAAAATCTATCAAATCTCAGAAAAGGAGCAGAAAACCATGAATAAACATCATTGTCTTTCATTGGTTTTATTTATGTTATTGATAGCCATATCCTGTAATCAACCAACTGTTATTGAGTATGTTTCGGGACCTATCGATACTTCATCAGAACCCATACAGGAATTATTGGCCATCGACCAATCATTTACCATGAACAAAGGCAAAGGCAACTACACCATTAAACCGGTGGCCCGGTATCAGATTTCTGCCCGGGTTGTGAGTGTGAAATCCTATTCCAGTGGGTGGGAATCCACACTCTCATCCATTGACCTGGCTCTGGTCTGGGGCGACCTGGCTGATCCGAAATTGGACAACACAATCTCCTATAGGCAACAACAACGTTGGTACTACTATCGATACTCTCCGGCATGCCCGGTAAACAAAACCTATATCATCAACCATTCCTGCAATAATCATATGATTCCATCAAGCGATAATATCCACCGGGCTCTAAAAAGCATTAAAAAAAATGACCGGGTGAAAATCGAAGGGTATCTGGTCAATATCAGCGGAACCGTGGGGAGAAAAAATGTCTGGTGGAATACCAGCACAACCCGGTCGGATTCCGGAGACCATTCCTGTGAAATCATTTATGTAAAAAAACTGCGGGTAAACAAAAAGGTTTATTTATGATCTTCCAGGAAAGACCAGGAACCAATCAAGGTATCCTGTTTTAGTGATTGCTCCAGTAAAAATAAAAATGTTTTTCGGGGAATTTCTCTGGCCCCCATGGACTTAACGTGGGTTGTTTTTACCTGGCAGTCCATCATGGTGAAATTCATTTTTTTCAATTTTTCGACCAGAAAAATAAAAGCGTATTTGGACGCATTCCTTACCCGGTAAAACATGGATTCCGCGAAAAAACACTTTCCCAGCGAAATCCCATATAAGCCTCCAGCAATTCTTCTTCCCTGCCAGACCTCGATGGAATGAGCATATCCCATATGATGCAATCTTTGGTAGGCCTTGACCATTTCAGCGGTTATCCAGGTTCCCG